>JBIKRY010000017.1:0-25632 GCA_044348925.1 Bernardetiaceae bacterium | reverse complement strand
TATAGTTCTGCTATAAAGTAAGGACTTTTTTTAGGGATAAAACTTTTTCGCATAAAATATTAACTTGCTTTAAATTATAGAAATATCAAAAATTGACCATTGAATTGCCAAAGTGGGAATTGCTGAAAATAACGTGAACTACGGATTACTTTATTGATAATCAACAAGTTACAAGTAAAATATATAATAAATAAGTTGCGTAGCAACCGTATATTCGCCTTTAGGCGAATGAAATGTAAGGATAAAAACGAACTTTATTATAAATTCACAAATTTTGAGAAATAATTACTATTTTTCTTTCAATTTAGCCGACTTATTCGCCTAAAGGCGAATATACGGTATCCGTAGTTCACGTTAAAATATTTTATTTTCAACAGATTTACTAATACTGTCTAAATTTTTGTATCTTTATAAAGAATTTGACACGATTATAGGCAAAGTAATCTAACTTGCATTGCAAAGTTAAATCTGGGTTATTTCAACTTTTTGTCATCAGCAGACAATAATTTAGAATCGTGCATAATTAATTCCATATTTTCTATACGTTTTTGCAAATCTTGATTATTTTTGGCTAATTGTTTAATGGCTTCGATTTCTTCTGTTGAAAGTATTTTTCCTTGTTTTAAACTTTGCATTCTAAAACGGTAATACATGGTGATGGCGGTTAAACTTACGGGCATTACAACCGCAATGCAGATTGCTGTGATGTCTATCATAGTTTTGTTGTGTTTTTCATTTGCACAAAAATAATATATTTCTATGAAAACACTATCTTTTAGCTAATTATTTGTAATTTTGTTTGCTCACAATTTTATTTGCATGGAACAAGATAATATTTTCGAAAACCGTATAGATTTGCGGTCATTAAGCCAAACGGTTGCCAATATTCGCCAAGAAGTTGCTAAATTAATTATTGGGCAACACAAAATGGTAGATTTACTTATTACTGCCATTCTTGCAGATGGGCATGTATTGATAGAAGGAGTACCAGGGGTTGCCAAAACATTGACTGCCAAAATTCTATCTCGTATTTTATCCGTAGATTTTTCGCGTATTCAATTTACACCAGATTTGATGCCTTCAGATGTTTTAGGAACTTCGATTTTCAATCTCAAAACTTCAGAATTTAATTTTAAAAAGGGTCCTATTTTTGCTAATTTGGTTTTGATAGACGAAATTAACCGTTCTCCTGCCAAAACTCAAGCTGCTTTGTTTGAGGTAATGGAAGAACGACAAATTACAATAGATGGTATTTGCTACCCAATGCGTCCTCCTTTCTTGGTCTTAGCAACACAAAATCCTGTGGAACAAGAGGGAACTTATCGGTTGCCAGAGGCACAACTTGACCGTTTTTTGTTTAAAATAGAGGTTGGTTATCCGAGTTTGGAAGAAGAAGTGCAAATGCTTACAGGATTTCATCTTCGCAATAACCAAAATGATTTGACACTTATAGAGCCTTTATTGACAGCCACAGAAATTATAGCCTATAAAAATCGAGTAAATGAAATTCATATCGAGGCGTATTTGTTGCGGTATATTGCACAAATTATTAACAAAACTCGCCAAAATGCAGCTATATTTTTGGGTGCTTCGCCACGTGCTTCGATTGCTATGTTGCGAAGTTCGAAGGCGTATGCTGCGGTGCAAGGACGAGATTTTGTTACTCCAGAGGATATTCAAGCCATTGCACTGCCTGTATTAAGACACCGTATTATGCTAACTGCCGAAAAAGAAATGGAGGGAATTCCTGTAGATGCAATTTTGCAACAACTAATTGCACAAGTAGAAGTACCAAGATAATTCTTTTTAAAAAATAATTAATAAAATTAGCTTGCAATTATACCAACAAAAATAAAATATAAATTTATATACAACCAAAACTGACTATGATAGAAATAATCCCTTCTTTGTCTATTTTAGACGGAAAATGTGTGCGACTTGTCAAAGGAGATTACAATAGCAAAACTGTCTATAAAGAATCTCCTCTCGAAGTGGCTATGCGTTTTGAAGAGCATGGCATTCGGCGTTTACACATGATAGACCTCGATGGAGCAAAGAACAGAACTTTTATAAATTATCCAACTTTGCAACTGATTTCGGGACATACAGAGTTGAAAATAGACTTTGGTGGAGGCATTCAATCTTTTGGAGATGTGAGCAAAGCCTTTGAATATGGTGCAAAAATGGTAACTGTGGGAAGTATTGCTGCCGTTAATCGTGATTTGTTTTCTTCGTGGATAGTATCTTATGGTAGGTCAAAAATTATTTTGAGTGCAGATACTTTAAACGAAAAAATATTGGTTAGTGGACGACTGAAAAACACGCAAATAGATTTGTTTGAACACATTAGTTACTATTATGACCGAAGTATTATGTACTTAAAATGTGCAGATATTTTGCAAGATGGTGGCTTGCAAAGCCCTAATTTTGCCCTATACAAAAAATTACAAGACCAATTTCCAAACCTTAAAATTTTTGCAAGTGGTGGCGTAAAATCCATTGACGACATCAAAAAATTGAATGATATGGGAATTTTTGGGGTAATTGTTGGAAAAGCATATTATGATGGCTATATTTCTCTGCACGAAATAGAAACTTTTATTGCACAAAATGATAATTAAGTAATTGTAAATTAGCTAATTTTATTATACAAAACTTTCCAAGTTTTTAAAAACTTGGAAAGTTTTGTATAACTAATTTTGTTATAATTTTCCATGTAAATTTCCTATATCATTTATATCAAAGGTAAATAAATTAGCTTTTCCTTGCTTAGTTTCTTTTACCATTAGCACCATTCCACCCGCAAAAATAGAACTTCGCGAATAACCCTCACTTACAGGACGAACAATAATTACACACACTCCGTCTATCAATTTTCCTTCTTTGTTATAGGTTAGCAAATAAACCTCCCCATTTTCGTCTTGCGAAGTGCTAAGTAATAAAGAGTAAAAATTGGGGTGCAAATTGATTTGTGCCACAGGATAAAAGGTCGGACTAAGAGGCATAGGTATTTTTTGCAAATTATTTGACCATATTTTGATATTTAGAATAATATATTTTTTTATGGTGGCATTGTCCAAAACGGCTTGTTTGGTTTGTTTGAGTAACCAAACTTTTCCTACTGCAAAAGGCAAAGGCTTTTTTTCGGTTGGAAACAAAGCCAAGAATTTTTCAAAAGACAAAGCTGTATTTTGGGCATAGATTGGAAAATAGCTGGCAAATACAAAAAGGAGGCAAATAGATACTTTATTTTTCATAAAAATTTTAAAATTAACATAAAAAGATAAAAGATATTATGTAATTAGTTTGTATGTAGAGTAATTTGTATATTTTTAGTAGTAAACTTTTTATTTGTTGTTATCTTTTTTAAGATAGTTTGTAATAATTAACCGTTTTTTTTCAAATAAACCAAAAAAAACACATCTTTGCAAAGTACAAAAAAAAGTTTTGAAAATATCTTTTCCCAACTAAATTTCCTTATTAATCTTATTTTGCAATCCAATGATGCTACAACGCCCAAGACGCAACCGCAAATCTTCGATAATTCGAGATTTGGTACAAGAAACTACACTATCCGAAAAAGAATTGATTTTTCCACTATTTTTAACTGAAGGCGAAAATAAAGCAGACAAAATAGCCTCGATGCCTAATATTTTTCGTTTTTCTTTAGACAAATTATTAGACGAAATAGCAAGCTGTAGAGAAGTAGGTATCAAATCTTTTGCCATTTTTCCACATTTTAGAGAAGAACTCAAAGACAAATATGGTTCTTTGAGTTGGAAACAAGAAAATATGTATTTGCAAGCTGTACAAAAAATCAAGGCAAATTTTGCTGATGTGTGTGTGGTTACAGATATTGCTTTAGACCCTTATAGTTCTGATGGACATGATGGCATTGTAGAAAATGGTGAGATTTTGAATGACGCTACCCTCGAAATATTAGGCAAAATGGCACTTGCACAAGCACAAGCAGGGGCAGATATTGTAGCACCGTCTGATATGATGGACGGTAGAGTAGGTTATATTCGCCAAATACTCGACCAACATCATTATCAAAACGTATCTATTATGGCATATACTGCCAAATATGCAAGTGCTTTTTATGGCCCTTTTCGCGATGCTTTGGACTCGGCACCACGACATGGCGACAAAAAAACCTATCAAATGAATCCTGCAAATGTACGGGAGGCTATAGTAGAAGCTACGTTGGATAGTGCAGAGGGAGCAGATTTTTTGATGGTAAAACCTGCATTAGCTTATTTAGATGTTATAAAAACCTTACATGATGCCTTTGATTTGCCGATTGCTGCCTATAATGTAAGTGGCGAATATGCTATGGTAAAGGCTGCTGCACAAAATGGTTGGTTGGATAATGACAAAACTATGTATGAAATGTTGCTAAGTATCAAACGGGCAGGTGCAAAAGTTATTTTGACTTATTTTGCAAAAGAATTTGCCATTTGGAAACAAAAACAAGCATAAATATTTTTGCTAAGGTAGATAATGATATACTTAATTTTTTAAATAGACTTCTTGTGAAAGTTTTTTTGCTAAAAATACTTATATTTTTGTTATGAAAGCAACGAAATATGCAGTTTTAGCAAAATATCAGGTAATCAATTTCGCCGTTATACTGTATATTCGTCTTTAGGTGGCTGCCTAAGTGAATGAGTCGGATAAATTGAAAGATAAATAGTAATTATTTCTCAAAATTTGTGAATTGATAACTAAGTTTGTTTTTATGTTTACATTTCATTCAATTAGGCAGCCCGCCTAAAGGCGAATATACGGTTGCTACGCAACTTAGATTTATGATATATTTTACTTGTAACTTATTGATTATCAATAAAGTAATCTGTAGTTCACGTTAACTATATAGAAATAAAAATAGCCCTTATAAACTATGTTTTAGCGTATAAGGGCTATATGGTTTAAATTAGTGTCCTCGGCGGGAATCGAACCCACATCAAAAGTTTAGGAAACTTCTATTCTATCCGTTGAACTACGACGACAAGCTACACAATCAAATCCCAAACAAAATAAATAAGAAACTTTTATTTTGGAATGCAAATTTATAAAAAAAAATTACATAGCATACAAATAACAATTTATTTTTATAGATTTTACACATCAAAATTTATTGTAAGTAAAAGTACATAAGTAATTGATAATACTTTTCTGCGTAAATAACATAAGTTGTATAGCAACCGTATATTCAATACTTAATTTCCAATTATTTACCTTCATTTTTACTATCAAATAAATTATTCTTTTTACTTAGTAATGGAAATTTCTACATTTGTCAAGGTCTAAAACACTATTTCCAATATATCAATGTGTTGCTAATAATATTATAAACTATTACAATCCTACAAAACTATCTACGATAAAGTAAGGTTTTCTACATTATTATTTTGTTTAATACAAATAGAATTTATCTTTGCAACAATATTTATAAAGACAATGAAAAAACTACTTTTATATGTGGCTCTTGCCTTGTTTGCAATCGGCTGCCGAAATTTACCCAAAGAGGGCAAAAACTTTTTTGACAAAGCACATTACGTATCTGCTATTCCCGTTTACAAAACTATTCTTAGCATTTCGACTGCCAATGCAGACCAAAAACAGCAAGCTAATTATATGTTAGCAGAATGTTATCGTCTCTCTAATCGTATTAAAGAGGCAGTGCCTTATTACAAAGCTGCTATAGATTTGGGGCAAACTGATGGCAATCCCTTATTTTATTATGCACAAGCCTTAAAAGCAAGTGGAAAATATGAAGAAGCAGCCAAAGCCTTTGAGCAGTTTTATCAAAATGGAGGTGCTGAAGACTTAGTAAAATTGGCACGCAAAGAAAAAGACTATCTCAAAACTATTCAAGAAATAAGCAAAACAAATTCATTTACTAAAATTATGAATTGTGATGGAATTAATACACCAACAGGAGATTTTGCACCAACGATTTTACAAAAAAAGGTAGTATTTAGTAGTTCACGTAGAAATGAGCAAGTTTTTCTTACCAACGGTTTGGGTTTCAATGACTTGTATGTCTATAGTTTTACAGATTCTGCCAAATGTGAGGGCAATATTGTACCGTTTTTCAACCAAAATATTAATTCTTTTGGCTCGCATGAGGCTTCGGCTACCTTTAGTGCCGATGGCAAAACAATGATTTTTGCACGTAGCAACAGAGGCGAAAAACGTGAAATAATGAAACAAGTAAAACTATTCAAATCTACTTTTAATGGTACAGAGTGGACAGAACCAACTATTTTAGCACCAATTTCTACAGATAGTGTAGATGTTTGGGATTCGAATCCTGCGTTGTCGCCAGATGGAAATACCTTATATTTTGCCTCCAATCGTGCAACCGATAATTATGGTACAACAGATTTGTTCAAAGCCACTAAAGATGCCAATGGTGCTTGGGGAAATATTCAAAATTTAGGAAAACCTTTTAATACAGAAGGACGAGAAGATTTTCCATATATTGCTCCTGATGGAAGATTATTTTTTGCTTCAGAAAGTCATGGAAGTTTGGGTGGATTAGATATTTTTGTGGTAGATACCATAAAAGTAATGGACGAAACTACCAAAAAAGAAACCAATACCTATAAAATTCGCAATGTTGGTGTGCCTATGAATAGCACCGCAGATGATTTTGGCATTGTATTTTCCAACAAAACAGATGGTTATTTTTCGTCTAACCGCATGACAGACGGTGCAAAAGGCGATGATGATATTTATGCTTTTGCTAATGATTCTATTTACCAAAAAACAGTAAAATATTATTTGCAAGGTATTTCTTACAAGAAAGACTTGAAAAATGTTATTAGCACGTTGTCGGAAGTAAAAATGGAATTGAGAAATGACAAAGGCGAAGTGATTGAAACCATTACTTCGGATAGTGAAGGCAAATTTAAGTTTAGCAAACCTGTTTTGATAGATAAAAATTATACGGTTTTTGGAACAAAAGGCAGCGAATTTTTAGATGCCGATACTTTATTTTCTACGATGGGTAAAGGTGTAAAAGATATTACCAAATTGCCTAAAAAAGATAACGAAATTTGGTTTGATACCAAAATAACATTAAGAGAAAACTTTTTGGCAGAACGAAAAGACAAAAAGGGAAAAATTATTGTACCTGAAATTACTATCTTGTATGATTATGATAAGGCAAATGTTCGAGCAGATGCAGCCATTATTCTTGATGAGTTTTATGCGTTTTTGAAAGATTATTTTGAGGAATATCCAGACCAAGTGCTTGAAATGGGTTCACATACAGATGCACGAGGCAATGACAAATACAACCAAAAATTAGCACAAAGACGTGCAGATTCGGCAGTAGCTTATTTGATTGCAAAAGGGGTATCCGCAGAAAGAATCAAAGCAAAAGGCTATGGAGAATCAGAACTCAAAGTAAAAAATGCTAAAACAGAGCCAGAACACCAACAAAACAGACGTACAACAGTAAAAATTATTAAAAAATAGTCCATAATAAAAACTAACATTTCTCAAAGAAATGTTAGTTTTGTTTGCGGGCAATCACTTTAGCCCATTATACTTGATAATGACTTGTCTAAAATTCATAACTAAAAACTCATAATTCAAAAAAAAATGACTATACACAGAGAAGGAACTGCCTCTTTATTGCTCACGATTGGCGTATTGGGTGCTATCAATGCAGGTTTAATGTTTGGCTTGCCCGAACAAGAACTTTTACAGAATATTGTACTTGTGCTAAGTATTATTTTGTTTTTAATCGTATTACAGTTTTTTAGGAATCCTGCTATAGAGGTCAAAATAAATCCTAAACAAATTATAGCACCTGCCGATGGCAAAGTAGTAGTGATTGAAGAAGTAGAAGAACCTGAATATTTTAAAGGCAAACGCAAACAAGTTTCTATTTTTATGTCCCCAATCAATGTTCATGTAAATAGAAATCCAATCGCAGGGCTTGTAAAATTTGTAAAATATCACCCAGGGTTATATTTGGTGGCATGGCACCCAAAAGCAAGTACAGACAATGAAAGAACTACCATTGTTATTCAACACCAAAGCGGTGCTGAGGTCTTAATGCGACAAATAGCAGGTGCATTGGCAAGACGTATTTGTTGGTATGTAAAAGAAGGACAAATAGTGCAACAAGGCTCTGAATTTGGTTTTATCAAATTTGGTTCGAGGGTAGATTTATTTTTGCCTTTAGATGTAGAAATAAAAGTAGCAATGAATCAAGTAACGCAAGGTGGAGTTACGGTAGTTGCAGAGTTTAAATAGATTTTTATCGTATAAAACTTGCTAATCTATCAAATTGTTAGCAAGTTTTATTATTTTGTAGCTTAATGCACTTACAAAACATCTTTTTTATTTTTTATCAAATCATACAGTAATTCTCTTGCTCGATGTAATTGGGCTTTTACTGTTCCGAGAGGTGCTTCTATAGCAACTGCAATTTCTTCGTAAGATAATTCCTCAAAATAACGCAACTCTACAAGACGTTGATATTTTGGAGGTAATAAAGCAACAATATTGCGAATTAATTCCTTTTTTTGCTCGTTAATAGCTTCTTCTTGTGGATTAAGATTAGTGTCTTTGATGTCAATATCTACCGAATCTCCATTATCGTCAGTAAAAGTAGTATTGATACTCATTGTTTCTAACTTTTTTTTGCGAATAAAATCTATGCAATTATTGGTTGCAATTCTAAACAACCAAGTGCTAAAGGTAAATTTTTGCTCAAAACGATGTAAATTTTTAAAGGCTTTGGCAAATGCTTCGATGGTCAAATCTTCGGCATCATCAGCATTACGTATCATTTTTAATAATGTATGATAGACAGCTTTCCAATATTTTTTCATCAATTTTCCATACGCAGCTTCATCGCCAAATTGAACAGCTTGCTTTATCAGTTCAAAGTCTTCTAATGCTTTGGTAGAGAATAATTTTTCGTCATCTGTGGTATTTTCGTCTATCGGTGTCATTTTACGTTTTGCAAAAGTTTAAGGCTATAATTTTACAAGTTGCACAATTTTATGTAAAAGTACAAATATTTTTTATAGATTAGCAATAAGTTTTATATCTTTGTTTTTTACGCTTGCACACATAGCTAATATTTATGAAAGAAACAGCCTTTATTAAACGCAATAAACAACGGTGGGACGAATTTGAAACTTTATTGAAAGATAAAAATGCACACCCTGATAGTATTGCCGATTTATTTATCAAGGTTACAGACGATTTAGCCTACTCACGAACCTATTACCCTGATGGACGTACTACCAAATATCTAAATTGGTTAGCAGCAGATTTATACTTGACTATTTACAAAAACAAGAAAGAAAATGCCAACCGTTTACTTAGTTTTTGGACTCTCGAACTGCCACTAATGTTTAAGTCTGCACATGGCGAATTGTTGTGGTCTTTTATCATTTTTGGTATTTTTGTGCTTATTGGCGTAGTTTCTACACATTTTGATAATGATTTTCCCCGTTTAATTTTGGGAGATGATTATGTAAACATGACTTTGGAAAATATCCAAAAAAATGACCCAATGGGAGTCTATAAAAGACAAGACAGTACAGATATGTTTTTCCAAATTACCTTAAACAATGTAATGGTTTCATTTTATACTTTTGCAGCAGGAATTTTTAGCTCTTTAGGAACTTCTTATTTTTTGATGCGAAATGGTATTATGCTTGGCAGTTTTCAATATTTTTTCCACCAACATAACTTATTAGTAGATTCTTTTTTGGTAATTTGGATACATGGAACTTTGGAAATTTCGGCTATTATTATTGCTGGTGCAGCAGGAATGGTGATGGGAAATAGTATTGTATTCCCAAAAACCTATACTCGAATACAATCTTTTAGAATGGGAGCAAAAAGAGGCGTAAAAATTATTATCGGATTAGTACCAATATTTGTGATAGCAGGTTTTTTAGAAAGTTTTATTACAAGACTTACCGAAATGCCAAATCTATTAAAATTAGCAATTATTCTTTTATCCTTGTTTTTTATTATTGGATATTTTGTAATCTATCCGATTTGGCTAAACCGAAAATTATTTTATCACCAAGAACAAGAAACCAATAATTTAGACGCAAGAGACGAATAATCTTTACTTAATTAAGTAATCTAACATATTCTACCAAACTCTATCACAACTACCTAAAAATTATTTTATGACTGTAGAATTTATCAACCACGCTTGTCTTTTGATAAAACAAGATGCAATACAAATACTTTGCGACCCTTGGATAGAAGGAACTGTTTTTAATAATGGTTGGAAACTAATTACTCCAACGGTATTTTCTTACGAAGATTTTGCCAATATTACGCATATTTGGTTTTCTCACGAACACCCCGACCATTTTTTTCCACCAAATCTCAAAAAAATTCCACCAGCTTATCGCAAGCAAATTACCGTAATTTTCCAAGAAACACAGGACAAACGAGTAATGAAATTTTGTCAAGAGGCAGGTTTCAAAACCGTAATAGAATTACAAAAAGATAATTGGCTAAAATTATCCGATAATTTGGAGGTTTTATGCGAATTGTTCACTGAAGGAGATTCATGGATTTGTTTTCGAAGTGGCAACGAAACTTTTTTGAATACCAATGATTGTTGGATAACCAAACACAGCCAAGCCGAATATATCAAAAATAAAGTAGGAAAAGTAGATATTTTATTCAATCAATTTTCTTATGCTTTTTGGGCAGGAAATACAGACCAGCCCGAAATACGCCAAAAAATAGCAAAAGAAAAATTAGAGTCTTATCGAATAGAATGTGAAGTGTTTGCACCAAAAATAACAATTCCAATGGCAAGTTTTGTATGGTTTTGTCATCAAGAAAATTATTTTCTCAATGATAGCATCAATACAGTGGCTATGTTATACGAGTTTATTCAAAAAAATACTACAGTTACTCCTGTCGTTTTGTTTCCTGCGGATACTTATTGGCTTGGAAAAGAGCATAATTCCCAAATAGCATTAGAAAAATGGCAACTTGCCTACCAGAAAATACAGCAAAATCCTGTTTTAACAAGCAATGCAAAAATAAATCTTACAGAATTACAAAACTTAGCAAATGCGTATATGGAAAATTTGCAAAAAGAAAGTAATTGGGTAGTAAAATTATTGCTTCGTTTTCTCAAAAAAAGTGCTATTTATTTGTCAGATTATCAACAAAGTTTTTCTTTGGGTTTAGACGGTTTGAAAATACAAGAAACTCCCTACCAAAAATGTGATATTGCTTTGTCTTCTGATTCTTTGGCATTTTGCCTACGTTTTGCATACGGTATGGATACATTAGGCGTAAATGGACGGTATCAACGTCCTTCTGAAGGAAATTATAGCAATTTTTACAATATTTTTCGCATAGAACAACTAAAAAGTAGAGGCACAAACATAGATTTGGCGTATATTGCAGGTGCAATAGGAAGGAAAATTGCGGAAAAAATGACTAATTCCTAAAAAATATGCAATAAATTTGGATTATTACACGCCAATTTAATGCTTGATAGCAACAAGTGTCGTGCCTATTTTATTGCATTTTATTAGAATTTAACTAAATTTATTACATACTATTTACAAAATTATGCTTTCTATTTTACTTATTTGGTTATATATTTTCTTTTTATCTCTTGGTTATGGGCTTTTATTTTTTCATTTTGTCAAAAAAATAAATATTTTTACTCCTACTGCTACACAAAGTTTTGAATTTGTTAGTTTGCTGGGTTTGCTTGTTATGGGAAGTATTTTGTGTATTAGCTCTATTTTTGTTAATATGGGCTTGCAAACTCACCTATTTATGACTATTCCTGCTATTTTATCACTTTTTTACCTACGAAAAGAAGCTATAGAAAGTATAAGCTATTATTTTCGGTATTTTAGCAAAAATAAATATTATTGGATTTTTTGCAGTTTATTTTTTCTTATCATTGGCATACAAGTTTTGAAAACGCCATTTGGTTATGATGCAGGTTTATACCACGCACAAACTATTCTATGGTTTGCAAATTACAAAGCTATTATTGGATTAGGTAATATTCATGGAAATTTGGCTTTTAATTCCAATTTTCATCTTTTGGCTGCTTTTTTTAGTATGTCTTTTCTCCAAATACATTCTTTTCAGCAAGTTGTGGGCAGTTATATGCTTTTCATGTTTACGTTACATTGTCTTGCAAAGGTTTTTACAAGTAAAAATAGTCATAGCATATTTTATATTGGTACTTTATTATTTTTGTTTATTTATTTTCGAGATTGGATAAATACTCCTTCACCCGATATTCCTGCTACAATTTATATTTTGCTTAGCATTTCTATTTTGTTACAAAAAGCCCAAAATTCACAAAATTTATACAATATTTCCCGCGAAAATCATAATACTTTACAAACTTTAGATACTAATTATGCAGCATTATTATTGATAGCTACTGCATTACTTGCTATCAAATTATCTGCTATTTGTGTGGTTTTCAGCATTTTAGCTATTCCTATTTATTGCAAATGGAAGCTAGAGCATCTATATTTTGCAATTTGTTTAGGCATATTTTGCGTAAGTCCTTGGTTGTTGCGTAATTTTATTTTGTCGGGGTATTTGATTTATCCATTTCCCTCGATAGATATTTTTGATGTAGATTGGAAATTGCCCATTAGCTTGGCTCTGGAAGACAAAACCGAAATTTATTATTTTACCCGTTATAATGCCCGTTATCCACGTTTTGTGTATATGGACGAGGCATATATTCAACAGATTTTGCCAAAATCTTGGTTTCCTTTGTGGTTTTCGGATTTATGGTGGATAAACAAAGTTTTGTTTGTGGTTTTGGTGCTTGCTTTTTTTGCCATTCCAAGCCTAATTTTAGTGCAATGGAAACGAAAACTGCTTACAAATTACCAAAAATCTCTGTTTTTTATCTATTTATTTGCGTGGATAGGAGTTTTATTTTGGTTTTTCCAAGCACCTGATTTTAGGTTTGGTTATGGGTTTATTTTTGCAGTAGTTTTGTTGAGTGGGATATTGGTTTTGGAATATATAGAATTTCTGTATAGCTATGTAAAACTTGGCTTGTATGTAGTTTGCACTGTTTTTTTGCTACATTCTATTCGTTTGGAATATTCGGAATATCAAAATATTTCTCATGTAGCTATATTGCCCGAAGAATATCCTAAAATTGCTACCAAAATACAACAAATTGGCGAGATACAACTACAAGTGCCATTACAAGACTATTTGTGCAACATAGAACTATTGCCTTGCACCCCATTTCCAAATCCAAAACTAAAAATGCGTGGAAAAACTATAGAAGATGGATTTCGGATAGAAAAATAATGTTACGCATTGCCTACTACTAAAAGATAAAATATTACCTTTGCATTTTATATACATTTCATCAAAAAACTTATATAGTATGCGTTTCTTTTATAGTAGTATTTTATTAGGTTTACTGTTTCTCTCACACACATATATTTTTGCACAAACCACACTTAGCGGTATTATTAACAAATATACAAAAGTTACCGCAATAGATGCTATGCAAAATATGCTCACAGTAAATGATTTGGCAGGTTTCAAAATTTGTGATACCATTTTGATTATCCAAATGAAAGGTGCTAGCATCAATCGTAGCAATAACAGCAGTTATGGCAATATTTTAGCCTATAATAATGCTGGAAATTATGAAAAAGCTATTATTTATAGAATAGTTGGCAATAATATTTTTTTGCGACACCAATTACTCAATACCTATAACCCTAATTTTGCAGTACAAATAGTTAGCATTCCACAATATGCAGCCGTAAATATTACAAATACCTTGACAGGAAAAGCTTGGGACGGCAATACAGGCGGAATTATAGCCTTTGAATCTTCGGATATTGTGAAAATTACAGGTTTGGTAGATGCCTCTGGTATTGGATTTCGGGGTGGAAATGTAAATACAAATACGCCTTGCAATAGTACAGCAACAGATTTTGCTTATTTGCCCTCCCAAAATATTGCAGGTATGAAAGGCGAAGGAATTGTAGTTTTGGATTCAGTAGCAGGCAAAGGTGCAGCAGCAAATGGCGGTGGCGGAGGCTCTTGCAGAAATGGCGGAGGCGGAGGCGGTGCTAATGCAGGTGCAGGAGGAATTGGTGGTAAAAGCCCACAATCTACAGGCGGAGTAAATACGGTTAGTGGCATTGGTGGTAAATCATTTGGTTATACAGTAAATAATTTTAAACAAGTTTTCTTAGGTGGTGCAGGTGGTGCAGGAAATCAAGATGATAACCTTGCAAGCAATGGCGGTAATGGCGGGGGCATTGTCTATATTGCAGGTAAACAAATAGTAGGAAATGGCTTAATTAATGCAAATGGGCAAGCACCAAGCAACGCAGGCATAGACGGTGCAGGTGGCGGTGGTGCAGGTGGAACTGTATTGCTAAATTCGTCTATCAAATCTTTTGCAGTCCAAATATCTGTAAAAGGTGCAGATGGAGGAAATAATATTTCTACCAATGCAGCAGGCGTAGTAGTAGCAGATTGTTTTGCAACAGGTGGCGGTGGTGGTGGCGGACTTGTTGCATTAAATGGTGGACTCGATGCTGCAAGTATTCGTAATGAAGGGGGAAATGCAGGTAAAATTTTGGCAATTACTTCGCCATGCGTAGGCACAAGTCATGGGGCTAATGCAGGCGAAAACGGACAAGTATTGACCTCCATAAACTTTATGCCAATTTCTACTACTTCGGTAGTGCCTACTTTATTGGCAACCGTTACCACAAGTGCCATAACTTGTACTTCAGCTACACAAACTCTTACTGCAAATGTAGTAGCAGGTGCAAGCTACCAATGGCAACGCGAAGGCGTAGATATGGCAGGCGAAACAAGTAATATTTTGACAGCTACTATTTCGGGGATTTATCGAGTAAAAATATCTGTGGGTTGCAATACCGTTTTTTCTTCCAATATAGTCGTAACAATTAATGGAAAACCTGTAGCAAAAATTTATGGTGGGGATATTGGGCTATGTCCAACCTTAAACGCAAGCACCATTTTAGAAGCAGCACAAGGGACAGGCTACCTCTACCAATGGCGTAAAGATGGACAAATTATTGCAGGGGCAACTGCTTATAATTTAACAGTTACTACCATTGGCGTCTATCAAGTAGATGTGTCTGTTTGTGGAGTTACGAGTAGTTCTAACCAAATTACAGTAATTTACACTACTGTACCAAATTTATTAGTACAAGGCGAAAATGTATTATGCCCTTCCAAAACTATTACCTTGTATGCTTTTCCAAGAGGCGTAAATTATCAATGGTATAGAAATGGGACAATCATTGCAGGTGCTATAGGCGACACCTACGAAGTTACACAAACAGGTCGTTATTGGGTAGTAACTTTTGATTTTTGTGTTCGCAAAAACTCTGATGAATTTATTGTTACTGCACCCGCAGCTACTATTACACAAGCAGTTATTACAGGACAAAATAACATTTGTGCAGGCAAAAATACCATACTTAGCACCAATACAGGCACAAATTTTCAATATCGTTGGCTAAGAGATAACCAAACCATTGCCAATGCCACACAAAGCACCTACACCGCAAGCCAAGCTGGGGACTATTCTGTAGTCATTACAGATGCTTGTAACCAAAGTATTAGTTCCCAAATATTCAAAATGACAGTAATCAATCCCCCTGATAATATCTTTATTCGTGGAAATAATTTGTTATGTAATGGCGAATCTCGTTTGATTACTACAAGCCCAAAAAATCCTTTGTATAAATACCAATGGACACGCAATATGCAAACTATAGCAGGTGCTACAGATACTACTTTTTTGGCAAAAGAATTAGGTACGTATGCCATCGAGGTAAAAGATAGTTGTGGAAATGTATATATTTCGCCAAATTTTACCATTAATCCAAGTGCTATTACCACGATTCTAATTCAAGCTACCAATAATCGTACATTAATTTGCCCAAGTGAAAAAGTAACTTTTACAGCTACCGCCAATTTACCAACCACAGATTTCCAATGGCAACGCAATGGCGTAGATATAGTAGGAGCAGTTGGGGCAACCTTTGTAGCTACAAGTGCAGGAAGTTATACTGCGAGAAGTGGTAATATTTGTAGTAATGTGGTTTCCAGAGCATTGGTTTTACAAGTTGCAACGCCACCTTTAGCAACGATAACAGGCAATTTACTATTCTGTTCGGGAGGTAGAACTACTTTGACCGCCAACGCAGGCACAAACTTGACTTACCAATGGTTTAAAGACGGAGAGCCATACTTGAATGCAAGTTCGCAAACTGTACCTATATTTGTTGCAGGAAAATTTAGAGTTTTGGTTAGCAATGAGCAAGGCTGTAGCACATTATCTGACGAAGTTGTCGTAAATACCAGCAGAATAGACGAAACACAGGTAAAAATTACGCCTTCACGCCTACTTTGTGCAGGTGAAAAAGTACAATTAAGTGCAACAGGAGGCACAAAATACGAATGGTCGCCAACTACCAATTTAAGTAATCCCTTTATTGCAAATCCTATTGCAAGCCCTACTGCCAATATAAACTACAAAGTAAAAATTAGCAACGATTTAGGTTGTTTTGTGGAAAGGTTTGTAAGTTTTGAAGTAATTCCCGAATTTATTTTGGATTTTGAAGTATTGACAAGCCCAAATTGTGGACAAAAAACATTATTGCAAATCAATAACAAAAGCACAGGACTCAATGCTTTTAATGATATTACATGGGATATGGGAAATGGTGATATACTCAAAGGCTTGTCGCCAACTGCCTATATTTATGCTAAAGGAGGCAATTATACAATCACAATGACCGTAAATAATCGTAATTGCACAAAAACTTTGGCAAAAGATATTGTTGTAGAAAGTTTGTTTACGCCAAATGTAATTACCCCAAATAATGATGGCAAAAATGACTCTTTTATGATTGACAATCCCAACGAAAAATGGGCAATAGAAATTACAGACCGAATGGGACGAAAAGTATTTTCCTCCGAAAATTATAACAATGATTGGTCTGGCGAGAAAAAAACAGGTATATACTTTTATCATCTTACTTCGCCATCAGGAAATACTTGCAAAGGTTGGATACAAGTTTTGGGAGAATAAAAAATAAATATTTTCCATAAACAAAATAAAATTAGCAACTACTTTGGCATATAAAGTAAATTATTGACAAAGTTATTGCAAACATTAATCTTAATGTGTACTTTTGCACACATAGTTTTAATATTCACCATTTAACAAAAAATAATTATGGGCAGAGGAGATTTAAAATCCCGCAAAGGCAAAATAGCAAACGGTTCTTATGGCAACAAACGCAAAAGAGCAGATAACACAAAAAAAGTTGCTATTCCTACAAAAAAAGTAGAAACAAAAAAATAATTTCTAATTATAGAGAAAATTAGTAAAGTATATTTTACTTTACTAATTGATTGTTATCTAAACAAAGTCTTTTTGTATCAAATCTATAATATTGGATACAGAAAGACTTTTTTATATAATTTATTGCAATAAAAAATAGGAAACAATAAGAAATTGTGAAAATATTTTGCTATATTGAAAAAAAATTTGATAATTTAGGAATAGTTTTTTCTATATAATAAATATAGGCAATAAAAGCATCATTATTGTCTTATTGACGCAATATGACTCTCTTATATGAACAATTCTTTATGGCTTCTGCTGGAAGACTATGTATTTTAGACCAAAATGCTTGTATTTTGGCTGTAAATAATAGTTTTTGTCAAACATTATTATACAATCCAACCGATTTTTTACAATTACCCTTTCAAGAGTTTGTTCACGAGCAAGATATTAGTTATTTTTTAGAGGCTATTCAAAAACCAATTTGCGAAAACTTATTACTTTTGATTCGCAAAAAAGACGATACCTATCAAAATTATTATTGGCATCATAAAATTTTAGAAAATAATATACAGGCTTCTATCAGTACCGAATTTCTTTTTACAGATACGCATACCAAATTTTCACAGCAAAGTAGCACTTTAGATACCATTTTGAATAAACAAGTATTAGATGACGGGGTTTGGGATTGGGATTTGGAAAAAGAAACTATCTATTATTCGCCACGTTGGAAAGAAATTATAGGTTATACAGACGAAGAACTGTATAATGACTTGACCACTTGGCAAAATCATATTTATGAAGAAGATTTACAAGCCACTTTAGCCTTGATAGAAGCCTACAATACAGGCAAAGTAGCTAATTTTGAGCTAACACAACGATTTTATCACAAAGATAATTCTACAATTTATTTGTATTGCCGAGCTACACATTTTAAAAATGAAGAAGGAAAAGTAGTGCGAATGGTTGGCGTAGTAAATGATATTACCAAAATAAAATTAGCAGAGGACAAACAAAGAAAAAGTGAACGGATATTGTCCAAAGCCCAAGAAATAGTGAAAATGGGAAGTTGGGAATGGGATAAGATGGAAGACAAAATTATATGGTCTGCACAATTATACAAACTATTAGGTTTTGAGGTAGATGAATTTGTACCTGTGCTTGAAAGCCTTTTAGAACATATACACCCAACAGATAAGAGTAGGGTAATGACTACAGCGTGGCAATATTTGCAAAATCGTACTACCGAAACTATAGAATGTAAAGCAGTAAAAAAAGATAAAGAAGTTATTTGGGTAAAATGTGAAGGATATATTGAATATGATTCATCTAATTTAATTATACGAGTAATTGGTGTGGTGGTGGATATTACAGAACAAAAAAAGAATGAACAAGATTTGATTGATGCAAAAGAAATGGCAGAGGCTTCGGTCAAGACCAAAGAACAGTTTATTTCTACGATGAGTCACGAGATTAGAACTCCAATGAATGCCGTAATTGGTATGACCAATCTGTTATTGCAAGAAAATCCACAAAATTACCAAATAGAATACCTAAATGTATTGCAATCGGCTGCAAAAAACCTACTTTTATTAATTAATGATATTTTAGATTTTTCAAAAATAGAAGCTGGAAAAGTAGTATTTGAAACTATAGATTTTGATTTACAAGAAGTTTTGCATAACTTGGTAAATATCTATCTCTATACTGCCAAAGAAAAAGGGCTAAGTTTGACTGCCGAAATGGACAAGCAAATTAATTTTCTATTGCTTGGCGATAGTACAAAATTGATACAAATACTTACTAATTTTATTAGTAATGCTATTAAATTTACCGAAAAAGGTGAAATAAAAATTCTTGTAAAGTTAATAGAAAATGAAGACAAGCAAGCTAAAATACAATTTTCGGTAATAGATTCTGGAATTGGCATTTCTAAAGACCGTATAGAACATATTTTTGAGAGTTTTACGCAAGCAACTGTAGATACAACACGCAAATATGGTGGCACAGGATTAGGACTTACGATTGCCCGAAATTTGATAGAATTGCAAGGAGGAAAAGTAGAAGTAGAAAGTAAAGTAGATATAGGTTCTACGTTCCAATTTAGTTTGGTGTTTCCTAAAAGTAAATTACCATTCAAAGATTTTTTGCCCCAAAAAGCAAATGCTTTTGAAACTACAAGTTTGGAAGGCATCAATATTTTAATTGCTGAAGACAACGAAGCCAACCGTTTTGTGATTAGTCGTTTCCTTACAAATTGGAAAATATCCTATACTTTTGCAGTTAATGGGAAAGAAGTAGTTGCTAAAATACAAGAAAAGCCCTACCATATGATACTAATGGACTTACACATGCCCGAATTAGACGGTTATGAAGCCACAAAAATTATACGCAAATTGCCAAATACTTTCTACCAAACTATTCCTATTGTTGCCCTTACTGCCTCTGTCTTGTCGTCTGTCAAACATAAATTAAAAGAAATTGGCATAGATGATTTTTTGATGAAACCATTTGACCCCAAAGATTTATACCAAATTATTGCTAAATACACAAGCAATAACCAACATATACAGCATATATTTAAGGAATCTTTGCCAAAAGAACAGATAGAAATTAGCAAAAACACTATAGAATCCATAAATTTTAGCCAATTTGATAAAATTACAATGGGAGATAAAATATTTGGGAGAGAATTATTGCAGTTATATCTCAAACAATTTGTAGAATATATTGTAGAGTTGCATAGTTTATTAGGTACACAGCCACAAGCAGATGCCATACATTCTTTGCATCACAAAATAAAATCTACCATTACTATTTTAGAATTACAAAATAGTCTTTACCAAGAACAACTTATATTAGAACAATTTATTAAAGAATATAATTTGGTAGCTATTCAACAACAGTTTTATCAAATAGAAAATCTTTGTAATGTGATTAAGGTATTTTTGGTCGAGAAATTAGCCCTATTGAGTGAATAGTAAAATAATTATAAGTACCTTTGCCATATATTTAACTTTATGCTTAGAATTAGCAAATAAAGTGTAAATTGCATTACTAAACAGACAAAATTTAATAGAAAATTTTTAAAAGATATGTATTTCGATGAACTCCTTGCAACACATAGCCACCAACAATTAGCCGTAAAAGATAAATTTCGCAAAATGCGGCAACTTTTGCAAAGGCTTTGTATGGAATTGACCGAAACAGAAACTTTGCAATTTTCGACACTTTTTGCACGTATTGTATTTTTAGCAAATAAATATGGTTTAGACAAAAAAAAACAGTGGGCTTTGCAACATTTTCGCAAACAAGCACAAGCCATTGCCGCAGACCGTTATAGCCCTACCAATTTGGATTATTATGTAGCTTTAGGAACTTTGGCGGAGAGTATTGCTTTTTTTAGGAAAGAAGAAATACCGCCTGCCGTTGCCAAAATAATTCCACATAACGAAAATTTGCTGCCATCTTATAAACAAAATTTTGGGTTTGTTGGCGAAATTATAGAAAAAATAAAAGTAGAAGTTATTGAAAATCAACGAGATAACAAAGTTTTAATTTGTAGAATGGAAGGCAACGAAACAGAAGATACTATTTCTGTAAAATATGCTGTACCAACGTATAATGATGCTTTTAATGATTCGATGCAAGGAGTTTGGGCTGGTTGCCAAATCAATTTGTTGGCTGTTCGACAAGACAAAGAGGGTTTTTTTGTGCCAAAGGCTTTTGTTTTAGAGCCTGATTTTCTGCTTGATGTGTCTGCGATTGCGGAGTGTAATCAAAAAACGAGTTATTATCCAGAATTACATTTACTCAAAAAATTTGCCCCAAATGCCAAAAGTGTAGCTATTTTGTTAGGAAATTTAGCAAACTTTTTTTTAGATGAATTATTGAATGAGGACAAAGAAAATCCTATAAAGTTTGAGGAAGTTTTTGGCAAAACTTTTAAATTGTATCCAATAGATTATACAGTTTTGAAAGAATTGGAAGGCAAAGAAGATTTTAAAAAATTTATGGATAGTGCAAAACTACATTTTACGCATATTCGTCAAGTTTTGGATAGTCCATCGTTGTTTGAAGATAACAAAATAGATTTGGCAAATTGCTACTTAGAACCTGCTTTTTATTCCGAAAAATTTGGTTTGCAAGGTCGTTTAGATTTTTTGCACAAAAAAGATACGACAAATGGAGAAATAGCAATAGATATTGTCGAGCTAAAAAGTGCCAAATCTGTGCCTACTAACAATGGTTTATGGGAAAATCACCTTTCTCAAACAACCATGTATCAATTATTGATGCAATCTGTATTTGAATTGCCCGAACAGAACATAAAACCTGCTATTCTTTATTCAGGTGCAGAAACTAATCATTTGCGTTTTGCTCCTGCTATGCTTAGCAAATCTTATAGTTTATTAAATTTGCGAAACCGCATGATTGCCGCAGAATATAAATTGGCAATGGCAGAAAATATAGAAGATGTAGAAAAAATAGTTTTGTCTATTTCGAGATTGCTAACCAAAACCGATTTGCCTGTATATGTGCAAACAGAGCTTAGTAAGTTTTTGGATATTCTAAAAAATGTAAGCCCAATAGAACGTAAGTATTTTTATAGTTTTGTAAATTTTACGGCACGAGAACAACTATTAGCCAAAATAGGAGATACTGAATACGAAACCGCACAAGGACACGCAGGGCTTTGGAATTCGGAATTTGCAGACAAACAAGAAAATTTTGCTATTTTGTATGATTTGCAAATAGCTGATAATCAAATAGATATGCAAAAGCCATTAATAATTTTTGATAGAACAAATCCCGAAAATGATTTTGTAAATTTTAGGGAAGGAGATATTGCCGTACTTTATCCATTTAATAGCCAAGAAAGTAATGTGCTAAAAAGTCAAATTTTTAAATGTAATATTGTGCAGATAAGTAAAGATAAAATTACAGTTCGTTTGCGTTTCCGCCAAAAAAACAAAGCATTTTTTGAACAATTTGCGTATTGGGCAATAGAACACGATTTATTAGATACTTCGTTTCATACACAATTTAAAGGGCTTTTTGCTTTTATTGCCTCCAGTAAACAAGATAAAAAAGATTTGTTATTAGGTTTACAAGCCCCAAGAGTAAAAAATATGCTGTAAAAAATAAGGTTTTCTGTATCAAAATTTTCTGCTTTTTTACCACTTAAGCAATATAATTTGAAAAACACAAACATCTCAAAGAACTTAACCATTAATATGCAAGACGATTTAAAATCATTCATAGAACTACGTTTTGGCGTAAGTCCCGAAGTTTTTTTACAGGCTTTGCGAAGTAGCCCAAGTGCTAACGGATATATCACAGGGGCAATTAGCGAATTATTGCTAAAACACTACTTAGAAAATGTAGGTTATGAGGTTTTACGTATCAAAGAAAAACCCGCAGGAGGCAATAATGCCAAAAATAGTGAGGCAAGAGGAGATTTTTATATTCGCAAAAAAGGCGAAACAAAAAATGAATGGTTAGTTATTGAATGTAAAGGCTTAAAAAGCAATTCGGAATTTAGAGGCTCAAAATTAGATAACAAAGAAAAGCTGTTTAAATATTTGAAACCTTTGGCTTTTCCAAAACCTGATGCCAAGCAAAAAACATACGACAAAGGACTAAAAGCCTATACCAAAACTAAAGAAGAGTGGGAAAAGAAAAACCCAAACAAAACTTTTCCGCCTTTTACGTGGGTTTTGGAAACCGCAGGGGCATTTAGTGTCTATCTTACAGATATTTGGGAAACTGAAAATGATTTAAAAACGTGGATTGATAAGCAACCCGACGAAGTTTTTACGGAATAAGCCTACCGAAATGTAGCAGGTGCAATAGCTATTATAGAAACTCACCAACCAAGTAGTAGAGTTTCTGAAATAACAAAGAAAGAACAAGCAGCACCTTTGGTAAAAGACTTCAATATTATGGCAGTAGATTTATTTTTGCGGACAGGTAGGCACGAATTTGCTTTTATGAATAGTGAAAAAATAAGTCATTCACCAACTTCACCTGAACATTTGTATCAAAACTACACGATTGATATTTTGGTAAAAGATGAAAAAACACAACCTATTTTTACGCATCCTTGGTATAATGATATTGAAAAACTAATAGAACACACACAACCAACACCACGAGAAATTGATGAAAGTCAATTAGATATGAGAGAAATTTTTGAGGATTTAGAGGAGTGATTTTTATATTACACAAATGTGTGTTATATTTACAAGTAAGGAGATAATTTTATTCATAGATTTATAGAGTATGTCAAAAATAAATTCTGAAACAAGAATTACAGACAATAAGGGCAATGCTGCATTGGCTACCTTTTGTGCTAATCATATCCCCGCTATTTCTTGGAAACCAATACCTATTGACGATATAGGAATTGATGGACAAGCAGAGTTGTTTAATAACAACAATGAGCCTTTGAGTGAAATAATTTATATTCAACTGAAATCTACCGAAAAAGATAAGAGTTATATAAAAAATGAAAACCCAAACAATAAAACTTTTACTTTCTATGCCGAAAAAGCTCACGTAGAGTATTGGCAAAACTTGCCTAATGATGTTTTGTTGGTAATTTTTGATAACAGAAACAATGCAAATAGACTTTATGCCAAAAAGATTGAAAATTTAATACCTGCAAATATGGGTAGTAAATTAGTACCTATTGAGTTTCATCAAGAAAATGATTTGCTTGATATTGCCAAAAATGATTTTTTAGGTAAGTTTTCACGTACTTTAAACAAAGAAAATCCTAAAATCAAATCAATTCCAACAGGAGTAGAAAAATTAGTTTCTAATTTGCTTAAAATATCATTTCCCACCAATAGAATTTATATAGCACCTATCAACTATGATAGAGAGGAAATAATAGAAAATTCTTGGCAAACAGATAGATATTTAAAGAAAACAGCAACAGCAAGAGAAGTTGCTCAAAATGCACTCTTTCAACAAGGATTAAAATTTAGTTCTGATTGGGCTGTTTTTAATAAACAGGTTATCACTTTTCACGATTTAAACGATAAAAACTTACCACTTTCAAAAATTGTGGATACTTCTGTTGTAGAGAGTTTTAGCCCCGAAGAATTTTATTCAATTAGTGATGACCATAAAAGTGTATTTAAGGCATTGCTTCGCTTTTGTTTGCAACAAATTCTATACAAACTTAGATTTGAGTGGGATAGCGAAGATAAGATTTTTAAATACATATTACCAGAAAAACATAAGTTTGAAATAGATAATTTAACAATAGCAAAATCTTTAGAGAATGAAAAAGGTTTTAATTACAAAGGGAAAAACTTGGAACACAAAGAAAAGTGGAAAGGAGACAAGGAAGCCCAAAGAACTGTGGTAAAATCTAACTATTGGGAAAAAGGTAAAGTCTATTATTGTACTCACTTTGCTTTTAGTATAGATATTGTTGATTTTGATAATCAATATTTTTTATGCTTAAATCCTACTTGGTTAGTAACTATCAATGGAAATCGTAAAAGCAAGATTGGATACAAAAAAGTTTCACAATTAAAAAAGTTAGAACGAAATAAGTCTGTTTATAATCATTTGCGGTTCATTTCATACAAACTAATGTATAGTGATTTATTTACTAAAAACTATCCATTTATCCAATTTCAAAATTTACTAAAATTGAAAATAGATAAAGTAATAGATGAAGATGCTTGGCTTAAAGTAGCATCAGAGGAGGAAAAAGAAACTTTACAAGATAAGGAAGAACCTAACGACATTAAAGATGAAAATTAACTTTATTAACGAGCCATTGCTTGAATTTGCAAATGATAAACACATTTGCCCACGTTTTGGTATTGCCAATTTTCAGGCTTACGATAACCAAAGTTCATTATTTTCCACTAAACCCAAAGAAATTATTTTGGGTGTAATAGGTACGCAACAAAATTTTGAACAGTTTGAAAAATGGATGTCTCTTTGTTCAGATTTTATACCTGAAAAAGCAAGTCACCAAGCTAATTTATTTCCTTCGTTTTGTGGTTTCAATGAGTATTTAGGCTTTAATGCGAAAATGGTTTGTAATACAAATTATTTTCGTTAAATTAACGTGAACTACGGATACCGTATATTCGCCTTTAGGCGAATGAAATGTAAGGATAAAAATGAACTTGGTTATAAATTCACAAATTTTGAGAAATAATTACTATTTTTCTTTCAATTTACCTCACTCATTCGCCTAAAGGCGAATATACGGTTGC
>JBIKRY010000223.1:0-8118 GCA_044348925.1 Bernardetiaceae bacterium | reverse complement strand
CGAACATTAAAAGCAACTGTAATTCTGCGTTTGGTATCTTCCCGTTGAATTTGGCTTGCCCCTGTTTTAAATTCAATTTCTGCAATTTGTGTAATTGGAATTTGTTGCCCTTGGGCATTCGAAACAAACAAATTGCGTACATTTTCTATGCTTTCTCGGTCTTGTTTGTCTAATCTTACGACCATATCAAAACTTTTTTCGCCTTCATAAATCAAGCCTGCAACTGTACCTGCAAAGGCAGTGCTTAAAACCATATTTGCATCTTGTACCGAAATACCATATTGTGCTAATTTATCTCGGTTAAATGTTACGACAATTTGTGGCAAACCTCCTACTTTTTCGACATACAAATCTTTTACTCCGTCTATATTTTGAATGAGTTTCGCAATTTTTTGGGCTTGTGTTGCCAACATATCCATATCTTCCCCAAAAACTTTGATAGCCACATCTTGTCTTACGCCTGTCATCAATTCATTAAAACGCATTTGAATAGGTTGCTGAAAACCAAATTCAACACCAATGATATTTTCCAACTCGGCAGACATTTTTTCGGCTAATTCGGTTTTGGTGCTGGCACTTGTCCATTCGGATTTATCTTTGAGCAAAACCATCAAATCGCAAGCCTCGATAGGCATCGGGTCTGTTGGAATTTCACTTGAACCTATTTTTCCTATTACTTCTTTGATTTCGGGGAATTTTGCTTGCAATATTTCGCCTGCTTTGAGAGATGCTTCTACGGTTTCGGATAGAGAACTGCCCATAGCCAAACGAGTTTCGACAGCAAAATCTCCCTCGTCTAATTCAGGAATAAACTCTCCACCCATTCTCGAAAACACAAAAACACTAAATAAAAAAGCCAATAAAGTGCTTGTAATTACGTTTTTTTTCCATTGCAAAGCAAAAATTAAGATAGGACGATAGATATTTTCAAAAAACTCTATCATTTTGTCTGAAAAATTCTTTTTGTGTATTGGATTTTTGCTCAACAACAAAGACGAAATCATAGGTACATAAGTCAAAGACAAAATAAAAGCACCCAAAATAGAAAACGAAACAGTTTGTGCCATTGGTTTAAACATTTTTCCTTCTACGCCTGTCAATGCCAAAATTGGCAAATAGACTATCAAAATAATAATCTCACCAAAAGCTGCGGAATTACGAATTTTGACGGCAGAGTCATATACTTCCTTATTCATTTGGTCTTGGGTAAGCAACCCCACCCCTTGCCCCTCCCCTATTGGGAGGGGAGTTTGACGAGCATCGTAGATGCTCTCCCCTCCCAATAGAGGAGGGGCAGGGGGTGGGGTTTTTGACAAATGATGCAAAGTAGCCTCTACAATAATCACTGCACCATCTACAATTAATCCAAAATCAATAGCACCTAATGACATTAGATTTCCTGAAACCCCAAAAACATTCATTAACGAAATAGCAAAAAGCATTGCCAAAGGAATAACCGAAGCAACAACCAAGCCTGCCCGCAAATTGCCAAGCATCAACACCAACACAAAAATTACAATTAATGCACCCTCAATAAGGTTAGTAGCAACGGTAGAAATGGCATTATTTACCAATTTTGTACGGTCAAGAAAGGCAGAAATTTCTAATCCTTCGGGCAGGGTTTTGCGAATTTGCTCGACTCTGGTTTTGACATTGGTTATTACTTCGGAGGAATTTTCGCCTTTGAGCATAAGTACAATTGCCCCAACCACTTCGCCTTTTTCGCCCTCAAAATTGCGTGTCATTGCACCATAACGAGTAGCATTGCCAAATTGCAAAGTTGCCACATCTCTAATCAAAATAGGTGTAGTATTTTCGTTCTTTTTGATAACTATTTTGCCAATATCGTCTAAATTACTTAACAAACCTTCGCTACGAATAAAGTACGCATTTGGCTTTTTGTCGATATATGCACCGCCTGTATTTTGGTTATTTTTTTCCAATGCCGAAAAAATATCTGCTATAGTAACATCAAAACTGCGTAGTTTGTCGGTATTTACTGCAATTTCGTACTGTTTGAGAAAACCGCCAAAACTGCTGACATCTGCCACGCCTTTTGTGCCAAGCAACTGTCTGCGTACTATCCAATCTTGCACAGTTCGCAAATCCATTGCCGAAAATTTATGTTCATATCCTTTTTTTGCGTGTAAGGTATATTGATAAATTTCACCTAAACCCGAAGAAACAGGGGCAAGTTCTGGACTTCCCAAACTTGCAGGAATACTATTTTTGGCTTGTTGCAACTTCTCAAAAACTTGTTGCCTTGCCCAATAAATATCTGTATCGTCTGTAAAAACAATCGTAACAACCGACAAACCAAATCTCGAAATAGAACGGATTTCTATTTGATTTGGAATGTTTGCCATAGTGATTTCGACAGGAAACGTGATAAGTCTTTCTACTTCTTGTGCTGCCAACGAAGGACTTAAAGTAATAATTTGTACTTGGTTGTTGGTAATATCGGGTACTGCATCTATTGGTAATTTTGTTAGCGAATAACTGCCCCAAATAATTAAAGCAAGTGTAAAAATACCAATAATAAGTTTGTTATGGATAGAAAAATATATGAGTTTATCTAACATAATTAGAATTAATTAAAGAGTTGGAAAATTTTATATAGTAATATTTGGCAAAGCCAAACAGTACATTTACCTTTAGGCGAATGAATTGTTTGCGTACCTTATAGAAATAAATGGCTATACCGAAGTTTCATTCGCCTAAAGGCAAATGTGCTGATGAATATTTACAAAGAAACTTTTGGGGGTTGCCAAATATCGAAAATAAGTCTTGGCAAGGGAGTTTGGAGGAAAAAACTGTTTGTTTTTTCGGGAATAAAAGTTGCAAAAATAGCTACGACCTCAAAAGTAATTTGAGGAGCATAGAAAAATATTTTTGTTATTGGCGAATTTTCGTGTTGATGAAAAGGCAGATTTTCGTGTTCTGCGTGGTCTTTTTGTTGGTGTTCGGCATTAAAATAATGTAGGGCAATAAACTCTATGAAACTGATATTTTCTTTGTGTACCGTTAAATGATGTTCAAAGTGCATAAAAAGATTAGCAAGTTTTTGCAACTCATACAAATTCGTGTTCGGTAGGAGGCTAACGAAAAATAAATGTATGGTTAAAAAAAGTGTGGTCAATTTCATATTGCACAAATTTAGCATTTTTGTTAGGTTTTGCAAATTTTTATCAAAAACTTTATCAAAACTTTTGTAAGGTGCTACAATTTTGATAAAGTTTGGTAACTTACAGATGTTGCAAAATAGTTTCTAAGCCAATTCCACGCGAGGCTTTCAATAAAATATAACCTTTTGGCAATGGATTTGCCTGTATCCAATGTTGTAAACTTGTTTTTGTTTCAAAAAATAGACAAAAATCATTATCCAAAAGTTGTTTAGCTTGTCTTACTTGGTAAAAATCTTTGCCACATACAAGTATTTGGTGAATGTCTAATTTTTGGGCAAAATCTATTATTTCTTGATGTTTTGCCAAACTTTCTTCTCCCATCTCAAACATATCGCCAATAATTGCTGTTTTATGTAGAGTTTTTAGGGCAGCAAAATTTTCTAAGGCAGCCTCCATACTCGAAGGATTCGCATTATAGGCATCAGAAATAATTTTATAGCCATTTTTTTCGATAAATTGCGACCTATTATTGCTTGGTATATAGCTTGCAACGGCTTCGTGTGCCAACTCTATAGGTATTTCAAATAATTTTGCAAAACTCAAAGCTACCATAATATTAGGCAAATTATATGTACCTATTAATTTTGTTTGTATCTGTCTATTTTGACTATCTTGGTAACACACAAAGGGATTTGCCTCGACTATTTGTAGATGCACATAGTTATTTTGCTTGCCATACCAACAAATTTTTTCATTGGAGAAACGGCTTTTTACGGCATCTGCCAACATCAAATCTGTAGAATTTGCTACTACAATTCCATTATTTTTTACTAAAAAATCATATAATTCCACTTGTGCTTTACATACATTTTCTATATTTCCAAAACCTTCCAAATGGTCATAACCTACATTGGTTACAACGCCATGCGTTGGTTCTGCAAACAAACACAGTGTAGCATTTTCGCCTATATGATTTGCCCCCATTTCTATTACAGCTATTTCTGTATCTGCGGGCATATTTAGGAGAGTGATTGGCACGCCAATATGGTTGTTTAGATTGCCTTCAGTGGAATATGTTTTATATTTTGTTGCTAACACTGCTTTAATTAGTTCTTTGCTGGTAGTTTTTCCATTAGAACCAACAATAGCAACAAAAGGAATAGCAAATTGTTTGCGTCTATAATTTGCTAACTTTTGCAAAGTTTCCAATACATTTTCTACTAAAATGCAATTTTGAGGAATAGTATTTTCTGTATTTTCTAAGTCTTCGTCTATGATTGCATATTTTGCACCTTTTTGTAGTGCCTCTTTTGCAAACAAATTGCCGTTAAAATTTTCGCCTTTGAGGGCAAAAAACAAGCTATTCGGTTTTATTTTGCGAGTATCTGTCGAAATTCCCTCACAAGACTGCAATATATCGTAAAGTTGTGGTATGGTTTTCATGAAAAAAAATTAAAGCAAATAAGCAATGTCTTTCTCAAAACATAGTTTGTCCAAAACTAAAAAATATTTTTTAGTTTTGCAAATAGTAATTTGGTGGCTCTAAGTAGTTGTAAGTTCTTCATTGTATATTAGACTTTTTGCAAAAGTCTTTTTTTGAAGTCAAAAATAAACCTTTGTCATTCTCTGCTTTGCTAATTCCAACCCCACTTTAATAACAAAGGCTTTCTCAAAAAGTCTATTATTCAAAACAAGTTTTAAGGTGTAATCCTAAAAATTTACCCTTACCGCCACACTCACATTACGCCCTGCTGCACTGACTCCCGAAGCAAAATAACGATAATGTCTATCAAAAATATTGTCTAAACTGCCTTGAATTTGCACAAAACGGTTAATTTGATAAGAAGCACGCAAGTTAAACGTAACCCACGAAGGCATACCATCTTTGGTAGCATAAACCAAATTGTCTTCCCCCGAAGGACTATAATCTGCCAAATATTTCCAACCATTATACATCGACCAAATTTCTGCTTTAACTTTTTTAGCCTCAAATTGTAAAGAAGTTGTACCAAAAAGTGGTGGAATGTGGTCAAGTGGCGTATTTTTGCTATAAATTGGGTCTTTGGTAACAGTACCAACGGTATAAGTCAAATTAGATTTTAAAGATAAAAATTTTGTAAATCTTGCTTTCATTGTGCCTTGAAAACCGTAAACATTTGCCGAAGCTGCATTTTGCATAGCTTGAATAGGCGTATCTTTGCCATCAAAAACAACGGTACTTTTTCCATTATAAGTTGTTGGACGAAGTACAATAGCATTAGAATATTCTGTATAAAATGCTGTGCCTTCTACCAAAATTTTATTTTCTATTTGGTATGCAGCACTAATTTCGGCAGTTGCAGTTTGTTCTGGTTTTATATCGGCATTAGGAACTGTTAGAGAAACCGCAGCAGCAGATTCAAAGATTTTGCCCACATCATCAACATTTGCAGCACGAAAAGCCGTTGATAAAATTGCCGATAATTTCAAATTTTTATGAGGCAATGCCACCAAACCAACATAACCATTCAAAGCCGAGTTTCTTTGACTAATTGAATTATTAAACACAAAGTTCAAAGAATTATCTATAAAACGACTATCTTGTGTATTTAAGGCAATATAACTGTATCGCAAACCCGAACTTAACACAAAATTTGTCCTTTCTTTGCCAATTTCCCAACTATAATTCGCATAAATTGCAGCACTTTGCATATCAGAACCCAAATTTGAGTATCTTGTGTCTAATTTAGAAACTGTATTTGTGTTGATATTTAGACGATTTGCCGTAGAATTTACGCCATTATAATAAATTTCTGCACCATAACGTAATTCGTGTTTTTTGGCTAATTCCTTTGTCAAATCTGCGTTGAAAGCATAAATTTTGACGTTTTCAATACGAGTATCTAAATTTGCACTATTGAAATTACGTTGAATACGAGATTCCTCTATATCTTGATAAGAAAAAGTAATAGCAGCATTATCAAAAATTGCGTTTTTCTTACCAAAATCAGCCCTAAAACTTGCAAATAACCGTTTTTGAGGACCATAATTCCAAATTGCAAAACGTGGTAAATTATTGCGAACTTCGCTTAATCTATCTGTTCGTGGAATATCTGAACTTGTAGAATATTGAATATTTGCTGTAATTTTCGTGTAATTTGTGGCTTGGAATAAGATTTTTTGCATAAAATCACTCTGCACATAACCCGAACCATATTGACGATTTATATTGGTTGCGGGATTTGCAATGTCCGTTTTGCCATCTGCCGACCTTGTTACAAAAAACTGACGTTTAAACATATCGGGATATTCTTCTGGTCTGTTTGTGCCTGCAATGACATCATCAAAGTTTTTTTGCGTGAAATTTGTCAAAAAGCCAAATTTTTTAAAACCTAAATTTAAGTTTAAGTTTGTAGAATTTTCATTATTTGCCGAGCCATAACGATAAAAAGCACCGCCTTTGACCAATAATTTTCCATTTTCTGATAATTCAGGGTTGCGTGTATAAAAGTGCATTACGCCACCCAAAGCATCACTTCCATACATTACCGAGCCATTTCCAAAGACAACTTCCGTTCTTTCGAGCATATTTGGGTCAATCGTAACAATATTTTGCAAATGTCCACCTCTATAAATTGCATTATTCATTCGAACTCCGTCAATGACAATGGAAACTTTATTTGCCTCAAAACCTCGCAAAATTGGACTTCCACCGCCAGCTTGCGAAGTTTGCACATAAACATTTCCTGTATTGCGAAGCATATCTCCCGAAGTTTGTGGATTTGTAAACGCAATTTCTTTGGCAGAAATCACATCTATTTTGTGCGGAATATCCAATTTCGACTCTTGTGTACGATTTGCCGAAAATACAATTTCGTCAATATTAAAAACAGTGTCGTCCAACTCAATCGTATTGCCAATAATAGCAGATTTTACAATTCGCAAAGTCTGAAAAGAAATATGACTAATCAAAATTACTTCGTTATCAGACATTGCCGAAATATCCACTTCGCCTTTTGCATTACTAATTAAATTAATGGATTTACTTTCATTGCGAATAACAGCCCCAGAAATGGCTTGTAAAGTGGTTTTGCTACGCAAAATAATAGCTTGATTACTTTTTTCGGTTTGTGCATAGCAGTTTAGGCTTGCCACAAATAGCGTAGCAAGCAACAAAAATATATTTGTAAGTTTCATTATTTCTAAGAGTTAAAATTAAAAAATTTGTACGTTGGCAATGGTCGAAGACCTTGACAATCGTATAACGACATACGATTGCCAAGGTGCGAAAAGCACTATTGCCAACGTATAAAATGTGCTACACTTTTTCGGGAGGAAAATCTATAGAGGCTAAGAAATGAAACTGATAAAAATTGCTATAAAAACTTTGTAATTTTTCTTTGTGAATTGACAAAATAAATGGAGAATTTTCAGTAATAAAACTGACAATAGGAAAATCTGTTGCCACAATTTTTTTGGCAAAGTCCCAACTTAAAACCGAGTTTTTCTGTTTGAAAGGATTATTCGTATTCTCAAAATTTGTAATTAATTGCGTTTCTTCTGTGTCTTGAATACAATAATAGGTTTGGGAATCTATAGAATTTTTGGGCATTGCAACTCTAACTACATCATACATAATGCCTTGATACCAAAATTCCTTATTGGCTTTTACCCATTTTATTTGGGTTTTATTATTGGGGCTAATGGTAATTTGTGTTAAAAATTGATTAGGAATATTGCTGAGAACAAGTTTTTTAACTTTTTTATGAATCTTGTTTTGTGCAATTTTAAATATAGGAAATTGCCCCACTATTTGCAGTAGAAATAAACAAGTAATAAAAAATAGAAAAAATTTGCGAAACAACACAGCAGTTTATTTATGTAATATATTTTAACGTGAACTACGGATACCGTATATTCGCCTTTAGGCGAATGAGTCAGGTAAATTGAAAGAAAAATAGTAATTATTTCTCAAAATTTGTGAATTTATAACCAAGTTCATTTTTATCCTTAC
>JBIKRY010000080.1:0-15927 GCA_044348925.1 Bernardetiaceae bacterium | reverse complement strand
AAGTTTGGAATAATTTGCTTAATTTTAAGCAACAATCGCAACTTTATACGTGGATATATAGAATTGCTGTGAATGAAAGTCTGGGCTTTTTGGGTAGCAAACGCAGAAAATTTTTTCTACCAATTAACGACATTAGCAAAGAATTGACACAAAAATTGGATAATGGCGGATTTACAGGGGACGAAATTCAACTAAAATTGCAAAAAGCATTGCTAAAATTACCCGATAAGCAACGATTGGTGTTCAATATGCGGTTTTATGACGATATGAGCTATGAACAGATTTCGGAAATTGTAGGAACTTCGGTAGGGGCTTTGAAAGCATCTTATCACCACGCAGTAAAAAAAATAGAACTTTATGTACAAGAATAATTTGTAAACAAACTACAAATATGAAAAAAATAAACTTAGAAGACTTAAAACAAGAAGCACCATTATTTAGTGTTCCTGAAAATTATTTTGATACTTTGCCGTCAAAAATACAAAATAGCATACAAAAACGGAAGGAAAAAACAGTGTGGTATCAGGCAGTAGCTGTGCAAAAATATTGGAAAATATCTACGGCTTTGTGTGCAGTAGTGCTAAGTGTTTTTGTGGCAACTGAATTGTATATGCCAAAAGCCCAAACCGAAAATTTGAGTGAGGTATCCGAACAAGCTATTAAAGAATATTTAGTAAATTCGGGAATTGCTACAGACGATATTGTGCAGGTTTGTGCAACACAAGGCACAGAATTGAATATAGACGCAATGCCAATAGATATTTCGCAGGAATTGCTTGAGGAGGAATTGAATCTGGAAGATATTAATGACTATTTGTAACACAAAAACCAATTACTAACTATAACTAATTTCTTAATAAAATGACTAAAATTTTTACAATAATAGTAGGCTTGTTGATGGGTAATATTGCTTTTGCCCAAAATCAAACTATGATAGACAAGCTGGAGGCTGCCAAAATAGGTATGATTACCCAAAAAATTAATCTAACTGCCGAACAGTCTAAATCATTTTGGATAACATACACGCAGTATAGCGAAGAAAAAAAGAAAATTCGCAAAGAATTAATGCAATTATCTAACACATCTTCGACTGCAAGTGATGAACAAATTGGGAAAAATATGGAAAAAATGATGGACTTGAAAGAACAAGAAACAGCTTTGGATAGAAAATATTACAAAGAATTTCAAAAATCTATTTCGGTGCGTCAAATTTTTGAATTATACAAAGCAGAAATTATGTTTCGCAATATGTTGGTCGAAAAATTGATTAAACGCAGCGAAAAACGTGGCAAGAAATTAGAGAACTTGGGCGAAGATTTAGACTAAAATAAGCTACGTACTACGCATTATTTTGTGTAGTACGTAACTTGTTTTAGGTGGTTTTTAGCCTTTCAAAATATTTCTTGAAATTACAATTTTTTGAATTTCTGAAGTGCCTTCATAAATTTGGGTAATTTTGGCATCACGCATCAATCTTTCTACGTGAAACTCTTTTACAAATCCATAACCTCCGTGAATTTGCACCGCCTCTACAGTAGTGTCCATAGCAACTTTTGAGGCAAAAAGTTTTGCCATTGCTCCTTGCAACGAAAAATCTTGTTTTGCATCTTTCATTTGTGCTGCTTGCAAACACAATAGACGTGCAGCCTCGATATTGGTTGCCATATCTGCCAATTTAAAAGCTATTGCTTGGTGTTCGGAAATTGCTTTTCCAAAAGATTTACGTTCTTTCGAATATTTTAAAGACAATTCGTAAGCACCTGAAGCAATGCCTAATGCTTGTGCAGCAATGCCAATCCGTCCACCATTTAAGGTACTCATAGCAAAGGTAAATCCAAAACCATCATCACCGATGCGGTTTGCTTTTGGCACTTTTACGTCTGTAAACATTAAAGAATGTGTATCAGAGCCACGAATACCTAATTTATTTTCTTTTTTACCAACCACAAAACCTTCCATTCCTCTTTCCACAATTAAGGCATTGATACCTTTGTGTTTTTTGGCTACGTCTGTTTGTGCAATTACAATATAGGTAGAGGCAGAACTACCGTTGGTAATCCAATTTTTTGTGCCATTTAGCAAATAGTAATCTCCCATATCTACCGCAGTAGTGTGTTGTTGGGTTGCATCACTACCTGCTTCGGGTTCGGACAAGCAAAAAGCACCAAGTTTTTCCCCTTTTGCCAAAGGAACGAGGTATTTCATTTTTTGGTCTTCAGTCCCATATTTTTCCAAACCCCAACAAACCAAAGAATTATTTACAGACATAGCAACAGAAGCTGAAGCATCTATTTTTGAAATTTCTTCCATTGCCAATACGTAAGAAACGGTATCTAAACCACTTCCACCGTATTTTGGGCTGGTCATCATGCCCATAAAACCAAGTTCTGCCATTTTTTTGATTTGTTCGGCAGGAAATTTTTGGTGTTCATCTCTTTCAATCACGCCTGGTAATAATTCTTTCTGTGCAAATTCTCTTGCAGCTTGGCGTACTGCTTCTTGTTCTTCGGTGAATTTAAAAGTCATAGTTGTATTTTATGTATTTGGCGTAAAGTTATAGATTATATAGAGATTTACAAACAATAATCGTAACTATTTAGGTAGTATTTTATACGTTGGCAACGGTGCTTTTTGCACCTTGACAAGCGTAATTGTGGTTTTACGCTTGTCAAGGTGCAAAAAGCACCATTGCCAACGTACCTAAATATTTGCCAATAATCTATGCTATATTTTTGCAATTTGTTATAAATGTATAGATTTGTAAAGAAACCTGCTACTAAGTAGCTAATAAAAATTAAAACAGTAATTATACTAATCAAATTAATTATAACTATTCTATTTCTTTTAAACCAAATACTAAAAAATGAAAAAACTATGGTTAATATTTTTGTTTTGTGGCAATTATTTATTTGCACAAAACGCAGTGCTTACACAGTTAGAAAGTATTGCACAAAACAATTCGGCAAGTCCTGCTGCTTTTTTTAATCTTGGACAATATTATTTTTTCAATGGAAAATTTGCCGAAGCCGTTACCCAATTTGACAAAGCCATTGCTTTAGATGCCGATGATGCCGATTTTTACTTTTTTCAGGCAGTAAGCTATGAAGGACAAGGTATGATAGAACAAGCCCTAAATACTTATGACAAAGCTATTACAACAGACGAAAGTACCGAATATATCATTAGACGAGGTTATTTACGCCACAAACACAAAAAATATGTTGGGGCAGCCAATGATTTTAGGGCAGCTTTGGAAGTCTATGAAGATATGGCAGATTTGAAAAAAGCCTTGCAAGATTGCGAAAAAAATGGTGCAAAACCCGATAAGGAAATAGAGCCTAACACTCTAACTATGAAAGCAACTGCGGAAACTCCTGCAATATATCTCGAAAAATTCTTAAAACAATTTGAAAGAATGAGTGATGCAGGGGAATTATATAGAGGAATGTTGCATTTGTTTAGCAATAATTTGGAAAAAGCTATTCCTGTTTTTGAACAATTTATCAAAAAAGATAGAGATGCCGAATCTATGTTTTATCAAGCTATTGCCTACCAAGTGCAAGGCAATCAAGCAAAAGCAAGTAATGGGTATGCAATGGCTATCCGCAAAATAGAAGACGAAATCGTAGAAACTTCGTTTGAAAAATTGGCAGGCTCCCCAAAAGCAAAATTAGATTTGCTAAGACTTAAAAACATAAAAATAGATTATCAATTTGCATTACAAAAATTAGCAAGTAAACCCGAAAATATAACAAGTGTAGATACAGACCAAACAAATGCTATCAAAGGAGAAGTACGAAGTGCCAAATCTATTTATACTTTTTTGGTAGAAAAGCAAGAGGATAATAGCTATCAGTTGGTTGTGCGTGATAAAATGATGCGAAAAGTAATGCTTTCAAGCCTAAAAGTAGAGAAAAAAGGCGAAGCTATAGCTGTAAAAATTATTTGGGGAGATAAAAAAGATGATGCAGGAATGAGTTGGGCAGTTAGACCACAAGATTTTTTTATAGCTACCTATTCACCTACCTCTGTAGAATATAAACACGAAGGAGAAAGATTACAAAATGCCAAAAATAATAAAATAGATTGGACTGCAATGGCAGAAATTCGTCCTACAAAAATAACAGAAAACGAAGTATTGCCGTATGCAGTTAGGTCTTTTATGGTTGGCTATTTGATTAAAGACTAACTAATGTAGGTTGCGTAGTAATACGTAGCCTATCGATTACCCACAACTTTTATTGCATAAAACTAATATAAATAGTTTTAGTTAAATTTTTGTCATTTTGAGCTTGCAAAGAATCTGCATTAGTAGTTTTGACGTAATAACTTCAGATTCTTCGCAAGCTCAGAATAACAAAATACACATTTATTTTGTCGCATTACTTATGTTACAATAAACAAAATACTTTATGACAAAAATTATAAAAATTGCAGATATTACCAATTATTTAGAAACTATTGCACCATTGAGTTACCAAGAAAGTTATGACAATGCAGGGCTTTTGGTGGGAGATAGCAAACAAGCAGTAATAGGCATTCTTTGTACTTTAGATTGTACAGAAGAGGTTGTAAAAGAGGCAATAGAAAAAAAATGTAATTTGATAATAGCACATCATCCGATTGTATTTTCGGGCTTGAAAAGATTTACAGGACGCAATTATGTAGAAAAAACTATTATCCAAGCCATTAAAAATGATATTGCAATTTATGCCATACACACAAATTTAGACCACGTTTTGGCAGGGGTAAATGCCAAAATATGCCAAAAAATAGGCTTACAAAACACCAAAATTCTTGCACCTAAACGCAATATTTTAAAAAAATTACAAGTTTTTGTACCACAAACACATACACAAGTGGTGCTTGACGCACTTGCGGAGGCAGGTGCAGGTATGATTGGAAATTATAGCCGTTGTAGTTTTGTGGTTGCAGGGGAAGGCAGTTTTCAAGCCAACGACAAAGCAAATCCTACGATTGGCAAAGCAAATAGCTTAGAAAAAGTAACTGAAAATAGCATAGAAGTAATTTTTGCAGCAGCCAACGAAAACAAAATTTTGGCAGCTTTGCGAAAAGCACATCCTTATGAAGAAATAGCTTATTATGTCTATAATTTGGAAAACGAAAATCAAGAAGTAGGTGCAGGAATGATAGGAGAATTAGAAAAACCTTTGGAAATACAAGAGTTTTTGGCAAAACTTAAACTTGCGATGGATTTACAAGTGCTGAAATATACCAAACTTGTGGAGGACAAAAAAATTAAAAAAGTGGCTGTTTGTGGTGGTGCAGGTGGTTTTTTGCTAAAAAATGCCATTGCAGCAGGTGCAGATATTTTTATTACTGCAGATTACAAATACCATGAATTTTTTGATGCCGAACAAAAAATTAGAATTGTAGATATTGGGCATTATGAAAGTGAACAATTTACCAAAGAATTACTCGTAGAATTACTAACCCCAATATTTACAGATATTAAAATGATAGAAAGTACCATTAATACAAATCCTATTGCGTATTTTTGAAATATTAGGTGCGGACTTCAGTCCGCACTATAGTTCACTTTCTTCACTATTTTGGTTTTCGTCGTCTTCGCCAAAAGCCGTTTTTGTAGTAAAATCTTTTGTTTCGTCCAACATATCTCGAACCACTTCGCCAATAAAATTTTCCACATATTCAAAAAACAAAGCTGTTTCTTCGTGCTTTTCTCTTGTTGTGCTTGGAATATCTTTTTTAGCTTTTGGGGAATTATCTGGATAAACTACTATAAATTTTTCCCGTTCTGTTTCTTTTTTGGGAGGCATCGACATTTCGTCCTCCAACTTATAGCCTATAAAATCAGCTTTTAGTTTTTGAAAAAAGTAAAAACCTGCTTGCACATCTGCATAGTGTAACGGATTTTTGTCATACGGTGCTGGTAATTGTATATTTCCTGCCTGCACTTCTCGCAATAACAAATACCTATAAATCATCAGTTGTACTATTTTGTCTTTGTCTTTATTCTTCTCTGGAGATTGTTCTAAAATATCTTTTTGGGTTTTGGCACTTACTTCTTTGCCTGTAGAATGCCCTGTTTTGTAATCTACCACCCGTATTTTTTGTTCTATCATATCTATACGGTCGGCATTTCCTTTGAGCAATACCTCTAAAGTAGAATTATCTGCTAATTGCACCTTGATAGTTGCTTTCAATTCTTTTTCGACTGCTATCATGTATGAAATATCTTTTTGGACTTGCATTTCCATAAATTTTTTCAATAAAAATTGTGCAACTCTTTTAAGAATCATATTTTTTCCACGTCCTGTAATCACTTTGCCCGCCGTTTTTTCCATCAATTTAACCAAAATAGCTTCTATTTCTTGGTCATCTTTGAGCATTTTTTGTAATTCTTTTTCGTCCAAATCTTTGCCTAATAAATCATTTTTCACAATAATATCTTCCAAATAACCGTGCATCAAATTACCAAACGTATTACTTTCGAGCCATTCCTCTATTTCGTCTGGATTTTTGAGATTTAATACTTTTTTCTTAAAAAATTCCAAAGGATTTTTCAAATACGTATTAATATAGCTTGGGGTAAGTCCGCCTGTAGTTTGTAAATTTTCTGTACTTTCTACATTTGCTACATTTTCAGTTTGTTTATTTGTTGTATTGCTTGTGTTTTCTGTACTTTTTTCTGTGTATTTTTCTGTATGCTGTGTTTCGTTTGGCAATATTTTCCCTTCCAAATATGCTTTGAGTTTATCTACTACTTCAGATGTTTTTTTAATTTTGGTAGCCATTTCGATAGTTTCGGGCAGTGGCAGGCTCAAGTTTTTTTGGGTAATGGTAATATTTTTGAGATGTTTCCATTCTTGCGTAATTTGGGTAATAAAACGGCTTTTTTCTTTGCTTTGCATACTATCCTCGCCTGTTCCTTCGGCATAAATTAAGCTAATATTTTTAGCACGATGAAACAATCTATAAAATGTATAGGCGTGCAAAGCATCTGTTTCTTTATGTGTAGGCAATCCAAATGCTGCACGAATTTCAAACGGAATTATAGAATTTACTAATTTTCCCTTCGGCAAAATTCCTTCATTACAAGACAAAATAATAATATTTTCGAAATCTAAAGCATGGGTTTCGAGCATACCCATAATGTGCATTGGGGCAAGTGGTTCTCCATAAAAAGGCACAGAAGTAGTTTTCAATAATTCAAACAATAATTGCCTAAAAGTTTCAATACGCATGGTTTCGGTATGTTGCCCCAAAACTGTTTGTGTTCTTTTGAGAGTTTTGTAAAGATGCAACAAATATTCTGCCTCCAATAGATTTTTATCTTTGTCTAAAATTTTATCCAAAAGTTGCACAAGGTCAAAAAGTTGTTGAATAGCAACGGAAACTTTGCCATTCCAATTCCTAAACAAAACCGAAAAAATAGTTTCTAAACAAAGTTCTTCTTTATCGGTAGCTATAATTTCTTCATTGTTTTCCTTAATATTTTTAATATTGCTAATTGAATTATTGTTTTTTTGTGCATTATTGGAGGAATACGCATTATTTAGCATTTCGAAACTAATAAATATTCGATTTTCTTTTTGAATTTTTTGTAAAAAATCTTTTAATAAAGTTTGATACTTGGAATAAAATATAAATGGGTGTCGCAACACACGCATAAAATCTTTGTAATAGACAGATAAATTTTCGTTTTGGTCGGTTTTGATATTTTTTTGTAATCGGAATAAATTTTGCAATAAATTGAACAATGGCGTTTTGTCCATCGACAAACCCATAGTAATATTCATCTGGTCTTTGATACGAATCCCCGTATTCAATTCGGCTTGCGAACCTATTGGCAGTGAATACAACAAAGGCATTAATAAACTTTCTTCGGGCAATAAAATAGCTGTGTGATTGATATGTTGTGCAAAAACTTGTTGTAATTGTTGTTTTCCTATTTCTGTAATAATATTTTCCAACAAATGCCCTGTAACTTTTGCCTGTAAAACTTTGCTATTTACGCTAATTATATCAATATTTATTTTGTTTTGGCTAATAGAATCTATTACAAACGGCTTATAAATCTCCTCATTTACTTTTTGGTGTTCGTGGCGAAGATATTGCCTAAAATATCGACTTGCTTCGTGTAATTGGTCTGCTACATAAATTTTGTCCATATCCCAATGAATTTCGGCAGCATGATTTTGTAGCAAAGTTCGGATAAAAGTTTCTTCGGCTACAGTAAGTTGATTGAAACCTGCAAAAATTACTTTATAAATTTTTTGTGTATGCAATAAAGTTGCAATATTTTCGGCTAACCAACGATACGCCAACCCTGCGTATGCTTTTTGGTTTTTGAGTAGATGATTTCGAAACGTGCTGTAGGTATCTTTCAAATATTTCCAAAACTCAAAATAATATTCCAAACTTTTGCGAACTTCCTCATCTTCTCCCAAACCTTCTGCCCATAAATCTATGCGTTTGGTGTCTGCCAAATGTGTAAAAATAGCTTTTCCATCTGCCATATTTCGGTCTATCATATCAAAATCTCGCAACATTACCGTACCCAAAGGCGTAAATTTTTCGAGAGTATGTTCTTCTATTTTATCATATAATTTGTAGGTACTAAACAATTCAAAGAGCAAATATAAAGGGTCTGCAATTTCGAGAGCCGATGTTTCTGCTACAAAATCGTCTATAGATTGGATAATAGGTGCAATAAATGTATGTTCGGAAAGTGCCGAAAGGTAATAACGCATATACACACAAGCCCTGCGAGTGGGCAATACCACGTGCAATTTGTGTATATTTTTGCCATATTTTTGCAATAAATGTCTTGCCAAACTTTTTAAAAAAGCCTCGTCTGTCTTTGCAATTACTGCCGATGGTGTTGTATTCGTTGTGGGAAAATCTAAAATGCTTTGCATCTACTTAAAAATTATGTAGTTTTAATGGATTTCAAAAATACATAATTATTTCTATAATTCTAAGTATCTTATTGATTTTTCTTTGTAAATTTTGCAAGTAATTAGTAGAAACTTGCCTAAAACTTCTCTTTTAGCTTGCAATATTATTAAAAACTTACATTAGCCACAAAAAAAACAGTTGCCTCGTAAAACGAAGCAACTGTCCATCAACCTATCTATGTTTCACCTTAATCAAATTATTACTCTTTATTACTCTTGTTTTGCAGAATTAGCCTCTATGAAGTCTATCAAATCATTTTCTGAATAGATAGACAAATTATTTTCGGCATCTTTTTCGGCATTTTTTTCTATTTCTTTTGAAAAGTCGGTAAGCAATTTGCCTGCTATTGTTTTTTGGGCTTGCGTAGCACCTACTTTGATGGTTTCTATACTTTTAAAACCGTTTACTGCCAATTCTACTTTATATACTCCAGCACCTTGGCTTGTCATATCATATAATTTTACAGATGTTCCAGCTTTAGTTATTTTGTCGCTATACACCAAAACTCCGTTTTCTGTGTAGATATTGACTTGGATAACTTTTGTTTCTTCATTCTGAATAGTCAAACGAAAAGTTAATTCATTTTGCACACTATAAATACTGTATTGAATAGGTGCATACGTTTTTGCTTGTACTTCTAAATTGTTTGCGAATAAAATCAGTGTGAATAAAACTGATAAAATTGTCGTTTTCATTGTTTTTGTTGTTTTTGTGATTCGGTAGGAAATTCAAATAAGATATATATTTGTTTTACCGAGTACAGTAAGTTAATATGCTAATGATATGCCAAAAATTGCATATTCTTGATAATCAATAAGTTAAAAAATATAACTTTCAAAAAAACAAATAAATATGTTCACTTTCGTACAATAAATGTTGCAAATATGGACACTTTTATATTTTTTGATGATTTATATAATTTAATATGCGTATAAGCAACTATAAAAATAGTAAAAAATATAAAAAATTTCGTATAGTTGCTTAAACAAATATACATAGTTTATCAAGTAAGTATAAATTGCATAGCAAAATAGAAATCAAATGTCTAAAAAAATTTTACCTTTGTCCTTTGACCTATTTATAGATAAAAAAACATAAATTTGGTGCTTGATTTTGGGTACTTTCATTATTTTATATTCAATTACGTATGAAATTTTTATTTTTCTATATTTTGCTTAGTATTTCTTCGTTTGCGTATGCACAACATACCCAAACTTACGTTTCGCCTGATGTGTTATTGCAAAATAGCATACAGTTGTTGGATAAACAACTTTTTAAGGCTTCGCAAAACGAATTGCAGACGTATTTGCAATTATCTTTAACGGCAACGCAACGAATGGAAGGCGAATATTATTGTATTCTTACGTCTTTATATCTTGGAGAGGAAAATATCACAACAACTATAGAAAACTTTGCTAAACAATATCCTACTACTGTGCAAACTGCTAATTTATATGAACAAGCAGCTAATTATTATTTTGAGAAAGGCAATTATGAAGAGGCTATTCGTTATTATGAAAATAGTAAAAGTAAAAATCCTAAAACAGAACAGGAATATAAAATTCTATTTAATTTAGGATATTCTTATTTTTATTTACAAAGATTTGATGCTGCAAAAATTTCTTTCGACAAAATAAAGAATGAAAATCATACTTTTACTTATCCAAGCAATTATTATACAGGTTATATTGCCTATACCCAAAATTTGGATAGTGAAGCACTAATAGATTTAGAAAAAGCAAGTAATGATGCAACATATAAAGTGGAAGCCGAAAAAATTATTCCACTTATTTATTATCGCAAAAAAGAATATGCTCAAGTAATTGCCCATTATGCAAGCCTCGAAAAAAATGTTAATGACTTGAAAAACAGTGAGTTACTTGTGCTTGGAGATAGTTATTACCACACAAAACAATATCTGGAGGCTGCAAAATATTTGGATAGATATGCCGAAAATCAGGAAATTTTGGATAGAAATATCAGTTATACTTTAGGCTATGCTTTAGCAGAAGCAGGCGACAATACAAAAGCACAAGCCTATTTTGCAATAGTTGCCGAAGGAAATGACAGTCTTGCACAAAATGCAGCTTATAATTTGGGTATAAGTTCTCTAAAAATAAAGCAAAAAGAAGCAGCAAGTAATGCCTTTGATAAGGCACGCAAAATGACTTTTGATAGCAATGTACAAGAACAAGCAGCTTTAGATTATGCAAAAGTATGTTATGATTTGAAAGATTTTAACCGAACTATAGAGGCTTGTACGTATTTTGAAAAAATATTTCCAAATAGCAACAACCACGAACAAATTACACACTTATTAACAGAAAGTTATTTGTATGCAGGAAATTATATACAAGCATTAAATTATATAGAAAAAATCCCAAATAAAAACAAAAAAGTGCAAGCTACGTATCAACGTCTTGCCTATAACCAAGCTGTCGAGATGTTTAACAAAGACCAATATAACGAAGCAGAGAAATGGTTAAAAAAATCCTTAAAATTTTCCATTAATAAAGATTTGGCAAATAGTAGCACCTATTTTTTAGGCGAAATGTATAGTTACGAAGAAAAATATGATTCGGCTTTGTGGTATTACAACCGTTTGCCAAGTAATTCTTTGGAATATAACGAGGCTTTTTATGGAAAGGCGTATGCAGATTACAACAAAAAAAATTACACAAATGCAGCTAATAACTTCAAAAAGTATATAGAACTTACTTCTAATAAAGCCAACCAAGCAGATGCACAAGTACGTTTAGCAGACTGTTTTTATGTGCAAAAAGATTATGAAAATGCTTTGCTAAATTATGAAAAAGCAACAATATTACCTACTACAGATGCCGATTATATACATTATCAACAAAGTATGGTTTTGGTCAATCAAGAGAAATATGATGAGGCATTAGCAATGATGGACAAAATAGTTTTGCAAGATGCCAATGCAAAATATTATGAATCGGTTTTATATCAAAAAGGTTTGATAAATTTTGACTTGAATCATAAAACTAAAGCCGTTGATTTATTTACACAACTTATAGAAACAAGGTTACAAAGCCCACTTCGCCCAAATGCACTTTCTAAACGTGCTATTTGCTACCAACTTTTGAATGAACAACAAAAAGCTATAGACGATTTTAGGGAAATTATAACCAAACATAGCAACAGCCAAGTAGCCGAAGATGCAATACAAGGATTACAAGAAATGCAAGAAAAAGGCTATGAAATAGCTGATTATCAAGCACTTATAGACAAATTTAATCTAATAAATCCAAATAGTAAAGCAGCAGTAGAAGGCGAATATGCAAGTGCAAAACTACATTATGACAATGCAGCCTACAGCAAAGCCATACAAAGCCTACAAAATTTTATCAAAAAATATCCAGAAAATGAATTGTTACCAGATGCCTATTATTTTTTGGCTGCAAGTTATGACCAAAGTAATGATGATGAAAATGCCTTATTTGCATATAGTAAGGTAAAAGGAAATTATGAAATACGGGCTTTGCAACGAGCAGGAGAAATAGAAATGCAACGAGCAAATTATCTCAATGCCAACAAAAAATATGAAATGATGTTGCAAAATACACTAAACAAACGGTATGAAGGCAATGCTATAGCTGGTATGTTGCAATGTAATTTTTATCTCAAAAATTACGAAAAAGTACAAGATTTAGCCAATCAATTATATAATAAAAACCATACAAAATTTTGGTCATTGGCAGACCTATTTTTGGCAAAAATAGAGGTAGAAAAAAATAACTTTTCGACAGCAATCTTACAAATACAAAAAACGACACAAAATGCACAAGATGTCTATGCAGCAGAGGCTCAATATTTATTAGCAGTTGTGTTGCGAAAACAAAAAAAATATGAAGAATCTACCAAAGCTTGTATTGAGTTGCGTAGCAAATATAGTGCATATATGTATTGGGTATATGAAGCATTTTTATTGATTGCAGATAATTACATAGATTTACAAAATAAATTTCAAGCAAAAGCAACTTTACAATCTATTATAGACGCAAGTACAGACGAAAAAATAAAAGCAAAAGCACAACAAAAATTAACAGAAATAGGGCAATAAAAAATAGATACATTAAAAATAATCTCTACTTAAATTATTTACCTAATTTTTTTAGTTCAGCTTTTGCATATTCTTTTTGTTTGGCGGTTGTGGGTAGTTGCATAATTTTGGTGTAATAGGTAATTGCTTGCGTTTTATTTTTCATATCTCGATAGACATCTGCCAAATTAACATAAACGGCATAACGATTGGGAAAACGCATAGCACATTCTAATAAAATTTTTTCGGCTTCTGGGTATTTTCCTATTTTCCAATAAGCAAAGCCTAAATTATTCATAAATTCGTCAATGTTTCCTTCGGTGGCATAGCTACCGTTTTTGATATAACCATATAATTCCTCCCAAATTTTAATAGCTTCGGGTATTTTTTTATTTTGTAATAATTTTAGGGCTTCGGCATTTTTTTGGTTTCTTTCTTTGCCTGCCATTCCTGCAAGCCCATCTGTGGCATTGTTGGCGGTTTTGGAAGTCAAAATATTTTTGCCATCAAAATAAATTTCTACCTTACAATCTATGATTTCGGAGGCAGGTGCATAAGTTTGTAACAAAACAACTTTGTTTTTCTCCACATTCCAAGTTTCAAAAGAGCCTAAACCCCCACAAAAATTTGGTTGATAAAATTTATCTGCCCCCAGCACTTTGTTTAATTGTTCGGTTTCGGGTAGATTAATGCTGTGTTTTTGTTTGTCATACACAAAAATTTTTGCAACAAGCCCGTCTGCACTTGCAACAGACCACGCAGCTTGGTCGTCTGTTCTTTCTATACTTACATATATTAGTAAATAATTTGATTGAGGTAATGTAATTGTTTCTTGTTTGCGTATTTTTTGCAAATGGACAAAAGATTTATAAGCAGGCAAAGCAGGCAAATCTGGCGGTAAATTGCTATTTTGTGCAACTAAATTAGCTTTGAAAATAAACAAGCAAATAAAAGTATAGATAATTTTTGGTAACATAAGTAAATAAAGTTTGATAATGCTGTATTTTATAACGTATATGTAAGTTTGCAAAAAAATATTAAAAATTGTAGAAAATATAGAAAAATATTTACTAAATAATGTAAGTTGCGTAACAACGGTATATTTGCCTTTAGGCAGCCCCGCTTAAAGGCGAATATACCGTTGTGATGAAAATTAGATGATTAAGTATTTGACGATATACGCTAAAGTGTATGTTATATTTGCTGAAGTCCATTAAACTTTAGCCTAAAAAGTAAGTCTAACAAAAAATATGTAAGCTCAAAAAATATGAATCGTAGAAATTTTTTAGGTAATTCCTTATTGGCAACGGTTGGCGGTTTGCTTATTCCTAATTTTTTGAAAGCCTTTGAACTACAAAATTTAGCTACTACCACCAATGCTAAAAAGTTGGTTATCATACAGTTATCAGGTGGCAATGATGGACTTAATACGATTGTACCTTATCAAAATGATATATATTACAAATCACGTCCCGATATTGCTATCGAAAAATCTAAAGTATTGACTCTTTCTGATGACTTGGGTTTGAATCCTGTTATGGCAGGTTTAAAAAATGTATATGAGGAGGGAAATCTTTGTATTGTGAATAGTGTTGGGTATCCAAACCCAGATAGGTCGCATTTTAGGTCTATGGATATTTGGCAAACGGGCAGTAGTTCGGAAGAATACTTATCTACGGGTTGGCTTGGTCGTTATCTCGATGCCCAATGTACGCAAACACAATGTTTGCCACACTACGCAATAGAAGTAGATGATACTTTGAGTTTGGCAGTAAAAGGCGAAAAAAGCAAGGCACTTGCCGTACAAGACGCAAAAAAGCTATTTCAAGCCACCAGACCAGCATTTCTCAAAACCATACAAGCCCATACTGCCCATACAGAACATGATAATGTGGCTTATTTGTATAAAACTTTAGCAGAAACAGTTTCTTCTGCCGAATATTTGTATGACAAGTCTAAAGTACAAAAAACAACAGGCGAATATCCAAATAATGAATTTGGAAAACGTATGAAAAGTATTGCAGAGTTGATTTTATCGGGTGTGCAAACCCAAATTTTTTATGTATCTTTGGCAGGTTTTGATACGCATATTCGTCAAAATGGGCAGCAAGACAAATTATTGGAGGAATATACCAAAGCTATTACTGCTTTTATGCAAGATTGCAAAACAAATTCCTTATTAGATAATGTTTTGGTGATGACTTTTTCGGAGTTTGGTCGGCGTGTGGCACAAAATGCAAGCAATGGCACAGACCATGGAACTGCCAATCAAGTTTTTTTATTTGGGAACAAACTCAAGAAAAAAGGTTTTTATAATGCAGCACCTAACTTAACAGATTTAGATGATGGTGATTTGAAATTTACTATAGATTTTCGCAATATTTATGCAGATATTTTGAAAAATTGGCTCGAAACAAATCCCGAAACTATCTTAACAAAAAACTTCTCGAGTTTAGGAATTATTTGATGTAAATTGCATTGTAGAATAGGTAGCAACGCTATAATACCCTATTCCATAAAATTTGAGAAATTATTTTAATCTTATATCCAACACTATGAAAGGTCTTTTGGTTGCGTGCATTGGTTTGCTTTCTCTTGCTTATTTGGTATATCCAAGTGGTGGCTTGTTTGAGTTGATACCAGATTTTATTCCTGTTGTAGGAAGTTTAGATGAGGCAAGTGCTACTGCTTTGCTACTTGCCTCTATGCGTTATTTTGGGCTTGATGTGGCTAATCTTTTCAAAAAAGAAGACAAAAATCTTACTTTGAAAAAGTAGATTTTTTATAAATTATTTAACGTGAACTACGGATTACTTTATTGATAATCAATAAGTTACAAGTAAAATATATAATAAATAAGTTGCGTAGCAACCGTATATTCGCCTTTAGGCGGGGGGGGGGGGGCGGAGGTGATGTGT
>JBIKRY010000170.1:0-9914 GCA_044348925.1 Bernardetiaceae bacterium | reverse complement strand
GCGGGGCTGCCTAAGCGAATGAAATGTAAGGATAAAAATGAACTTGGTTATAAATTCACAAATTTTGAGAAATAATTACTATTTTTCTTTCAATTTACCCGACTCATTCGCTTAGGCAGCCCCGCCTAAAGGCGAATATACGGTATCCGTAGTTCACGTTATTTACAAAGAAACTTGCCCTTTTTTGGCTTTTTCTGCTTGTCGAATAATTTGTAGTTTTTGGTTTAGTAAATCGGCACGTAGTTGCAAATTTTGAATCATTGCACTAATAATAGCTTCTCTATTTCCAGAACTATAAAATTCTTTTTTCAATTCTTGGTAGGCAGTATCGAGATTATCTATTTCTTTCAAACCTGTTTCGATGCCTACTTCTTTCAAATTATAACTTTTTAATATAGTTTTGGTGTTGCTAATTTGTGAAAAATAAAAATTTTCGGCTTCTGCCAATTCAGGCACCAAATTTTCGATACTTGCTTGTGCTTGGCTTTGAAAATAATAGAATTGCAAACCTAAACCAAATACCAACAATGCAGCAAAACATGCTGCCAACTGCCAAACTTTGGTAATGCTTATCATTCGCACTATTTTAGGGCTTTGTATTGGCTTGCTTAGCGTATTTTCCTTATCCAATTCGCCTGCTATTTTTGCCCATAAATCTGTAGGCAAATCCTCCTCCAAATTTGTATGATTTTCGGTAATAAATTTTTCTAATTTATCCATATTTTTATTATTTGTAAATAAAATAATTAATTAGACGTTATTAAGGTTTGTAGCATAGACTTTAGTCTGTGCTTGTAAATTATTGATAATCAAGGACTTACAAGCACAGACTAAAGTCTATGCTACAGAATTTAATAATCTATATTTAACGTCTTCTTTTTTTACTATACGTCTTATTGTAAAATTTCACGTAATTTTGCTTTTGCACGCAAATATTGTGATTTGGAGGTAGAAACAGAAATTCCCAAAATTTCGGCAATTTCGTGATGTTCATACCCCTCCAACAAATACAACGAAATTACTACTCTAAACCCATCGGGTAGTTCTCGAATAGCTTTTTTAACTTGTTCTACTTTGTAAAAAACATTTTCTTCGCTTTCTCTAACTATTTCTGTATCATCTTCTTTGGTTCGCAAGTTATCCAATGGTGCAAGTTCCATTCTTCGTTTTCGTACTTCGTTGATTGCCGTATTGACCACAATTCGTTTGAGCCACGCACCGATAGTAGATTCTCCGCGAAAATCCGATATTTTGCGAAATGCCAACACAAAAGCCTCTTGTAATACATCTTCAGCTTCGGTTTCGTGATTGGTTATCCGCAAACATACGTTATACATTGCCTTTGCATACTGTTGATATAACTCAAATTGTGCTTTTCGTTCTCCTGCCTTGCACCTATCTACAAGACTTGCTGGCTCTTGTATAGCCACGCTACTGACTTGCCAAAATTGTGGCACAAATACTTGTTGCAAAGTTAAAACAGAATCCATACAGCGAAGAATTAAATATTTGCTATTGATAGAAGGACAGAAAAAAAGAAGGAAGGTTGCAAAAAATAAGAAAAATATTTTTACTTAATGTAGAAAGTTTTAGTTAAATGAATAAAAATGTCTTTTAAAACCTTGAAAAACACTATACGTTAGCAAGGAATATACCACACACAATCGTAGGATATATCCCTTGCCATTATCTATGGATTAATTCTATTTTGTACTGCATTTTTTGCACTTTGCATCACAGGAATCAGCAAAAACATATTCAAATCTTTGTCTTCCATTTCTTTGTCTAAGTGGTCATAAGGAATAATTTGGTCATGAATTTTCAACATTTCTTTCAACAAGTTGCGTTGTTTTTTGTCTTTTGGAAATTTGCCATAACGGAATTTAAAGGCTTGTTTTTCAGAATTCCATCTTTTGTGTTCTATTGGTGCAAATACTTTCAAATAACTTTCAATAACTTCTTTTGTAAAATCTGTATGTCCCATACGAGAAAGAAAATTCACTTTCACGTCTAAATGTCTTGCTACATAACGGTTAGAATCTTGTTTAATGTCCGAAAGTTGATTCCATTTGCTATGAATACCAAAAGTTTTGACTAATTCTTTGGCATCTTTTTTCAATGCTTTTGCCATTTCGCCCAAAATAGCTTCTTCTAATTCATCGGTTGGTTGTGAGCTACTAAATCTTTTTGCCAAAAATATACTTTCCAATTTATTACCCAAATCTAAATCTTTATAGGCTTTTTGGTCTGTTTCGGAAAGTAGCCATTCAAATTCATATTTAGCAGCATAAAAATAATTTACCATTTTTGCCAATTCCAAAACTACGCCTACATCATCTATTAATTTAGCTTTGGTACAAGTATCTGTAATTTGGTTAATGACGTGGATATTAAAACCTCGTTTTAAGGTATCAAACAAATGTTCTTTATTTTTATCGGCAGGATTTGGGTCTATGATAGACATTATTTTGGAAGTTTCGGGCAGACAAACAATGAGTTCTACGCCATTTATATCATCAATACTTGCATATAATAATTGTCTAAAACGGTTTGCTAATCCCATTAAATAGGAATCGTGATTACCAAAAAAGTATGCGTGGCTCATTACTTGCAAATATCCTATAAATTCAGGGCTAATAAAAACAGGGCTTTGGAAATTTTCGTCTTCCATTTCATAGGCAATCAAATCTATATACTCGTCTATAAATGGGAACTTAAAACGTAATTGTTTTACATATTTTTGCACATCTACGTCTATCAATATAACTTTTAGGTTGCGTAAACCTGGTACGTGGCTTAAAATAATACATTCTACTATAAAATTTTCGGCTGCCGAATTAAATCCAATCACTGCTATAGAGTTATCAGACGAACTTATGCCAATCATTTTGCCTGTTTCTGCGGATATTTTGGGGGTGTAGGTAACTTTAGAAACGGGGGAATAACTATCAAAAATCATTTGTGCAGCACTCAAATCAGTATCAAAGGTATCAATATCAAAATGTTCGGTTTTGGTATAAAGGTCGAGGTAATCTTTCAAAAAATTAACATTATACCAATCATTGATATTCATGTGGACTTTGAGATGACCTGCTATTTTATTTTGTTGATTGAGTTGCGATAAAATATGGGCAGCCTCCAGATTGGTTTCATCATGCCCTGTTCCTATAATGCAATAACTTGCTTTATCAATTCCTGCCCTAAACAAATCATCAATTTCTAATGCAGAACCTACAATAGACAAACCTCCGTATGCTTGTATGGCTACAAGGTGTTCGTTGTGTGGATTATTGTCCACAACTACCACTTTTTCTCCTGCTTTTAGCATTTCTGCTGCTATTTTAAAACCTATATTTCCCAAACCCAATACTACAGTGTGTTCGGTGTAAAAATTTTTGATTTTAAAATTTACCCAAGTCGAATGTATGTATTTGTAAATGGTAATGAAAATACCGTAGCCGAGCAATAAAGCAGCCATATATTTTGCGACTACTAATTGCCAATTTGGTATTTTTGGCAAACCGTCCATACTTTCCATCAGAAACATACTAATAATAGCATATAAAGCTCCTGCAATATCTAACTGTTCTTTCGGGTTCTCTACGGCTAATTTAGCGGCTAAATCACTATAACCCCAAAAGCCTAATATAAAAATCAGGGAGGCTATAAAAAATATAATTATCGGACTGAAAATACGAAGTTTTCGCATCATATTATAAAATGCTAATTCTGGATACATAACCTTAAATAATAAAAGTAGCCTTTTCACAAGAAATTTGTTAAAAAATAAATTACTGAAATGCTTTTTGCGAAAACTACTTATATTTTTGAGTTTTACAAAGAAAAAACACAAAAAAGATGAAAAATATTTATTCTGCTACGGGCATTTCTTCTTCTTTGCCAAGTTTTCGTTTGAGTTCGACTAAGCAACTAATTTGAAAAAAACTTTTTTCGGTGGTCGTAACCTTATAATCTAACTGGTGCAAATATCCTGCTTGGAAGGCAAAATATGGCGTTGCTTCATAACCTAAACCAACAAAAAAACGATTTCTTTCAAAAAATGCAGGCTGGTTGCTCATAAAAATTTCATTCCATGCAGTGAAATAAATTGTTTTGGTAGCTATTTTTTTGCTATTCAATGGAATAAGCATATTGATTCGATACCGAAAACGGTTGCGATATTCTTGCAATAACCATCTTTGTTCTACCCTGTATCGATGTTCAAATTTGATAATGTCTAAGTATTGGTGCATATATACTTGCAACCAAGTACGAAATTCCTCATTTTTTTTGGGCAACAAAAAATTTCCGCCTTCCGAATACGTATGATAATTGCCTGTGCCAACAGCCAACGAAAAATGTTTGTTGAGATGAAAGTTTACGCCTGTTTTGTATTCGTAGTAATGAAATTGTTGATAAAAGCCTAAACTTCTTAGTTGAGTTTCGCCAAAAACACTCCATTTTTTATGCAAATTTATCTTTACATTCCAAATATTCCATGTTCCTACATCAGTTGCAGTGGTAGGATTTTGGGCAATAGTTATATGTGCAAAAAGCAAAAAATATACAATGAATTTCAAAAGATTTGATTTTAAATGGTAAGTTTCAAATGCAAAATTCTACCTTTTAAATTCAGAATTTACCACCTATACCTATCTTAAAGTGGTTTCAGAATTTAAAAAGTAGAATTTGTTGTTATTTTTTCATTTCTATAGTAGATACCAATTCTACATCTAATTTTAGTTTGCCAAGTTGAAAACTTGTAGCATCAAATTCTACATTTGTTAATTTGATAGTCGAGGCAATCGTAAATTCTGTGGCAGTTAGTTTTTTAATATCTGCATTCAAAGTAGTCAAACTATTGAGTAGCGGATTTGGAAATTTCAAATTAGAAAATTCTAAGCTACTTGTGCCATTGGTAAATTTCCAATTTGCTGAAGTGGCAGGCTGTGTTGTTCCTGTGAGAACCACCACGTCTTTGTCTGTGGTAAAGTTCATTTCTCGCACAATTTTCAAGGTATCAAAAAAACTTGCGGGCAACTGTCCATTTGGAAACAATAACATTGCTGCAAAGGGCAAGCCTTTGGTAACTCTGCCCGAAGACGTGGTTTTAAATTCTACCCATTTGCCTTTGATAAGTGTTGATGGAGTGGCAGGTGCTGGACTCGAAGAATCTCCACAAGCCTGTAAAATAGCCAATAAAATGACTAAAGATACAACAAAAATTTGTTTTTTCATATAGAAAGTAATTGTTAAGTAATATAATTAAATTAGTAATATATTTTTGATAAAACCCAATCTTTTTTATTAAAAATCTCCGTGCATTTCTATTTTTCGGAATTTGATTGGTTTTCCTACTTCCGATTTTTCTTTCATTCCTTTGTTAAAACAAGTTCGGCAACGAGGTTCATATTCGTCTTTTTCGCCTACTAATATTTGTTGTTTCATATTATTAAGACGGAAAGAAAAAGAGGCAGGCTCCCCACAACAAACACAAATAGCTTGGACTTTGGTAATAAACTCTGCAACACTCATTAATTGTGGCATAATTCCAAAGGGTTTGCCCTCAAAATCCATATCCAAACCCGATAAAATTACCCTTTTGCCTTTGTATGCCAATGCCATACAAACCTCGATAAGTGCCTCATCAAAAAACTGTGCTTCGTCAATAGCCACCACTTCGCAAGTAGTAGCCAAAGCCAAAATATCTTGTGCTTTTTGCACTACTACCGAACTTACCGAGTTACGATTATGCGATACTACTTTGATGTCATCATAACGAATATCTATCGATGGTTTGAAGATAATGATAGTTTGCTTAGCAATGATTGCACGATTAATTCTGCGAATAAGCTCTTCGGTTTTGCCCGAAAACATACAGCCACAAATGACTTCTATCCAGCCTTTAGGTTGCGAATTGCGTGATGGTTCTAAAAACATTTTTCTATTTATTTATAAATTTTATCGCAAAACTCGTTAATAACATATACGTTAGTTTCTATGTTTTTGCATAAGTAATGTACGTTGGGTAGTAATAGTACAGTCTAACTATTACACACTTTGTATATAAGTGTAAAATTAATAAAAAAGTTTAATTTGCCATACAGAATACCATTCTTTAGTAGATTTTACATGACAAAATTTTGTAAAGGTATAGAAATATAAAAACCTATAAAAAGAGGAAGTAAATAAGGTCTTTAAAAAATATTTTTATTAGAATTTCTAAAATATATTCTATTTTTATGCTATTAAAATTATGTATTTCTATTACAAAAAGTATAATAAACCTAGTAAAAATTTAACTATACTAAAACTAAAATAATTTTATAAAAAACAGAACATAAAGATGTCATCTTTGAAAAAAAGATGACATCTTTGGATAAAACCAATTAATTTTTAGTATAATTTCACTAAATTAATTACTTGTAGAAAAATTACGAAAAAATATAAAAATTAATAGGAAAAAATTGCAAAAAATTGCTTTTTTTGTAAACCAATAGTACAATACCTAATTAACCCCAAACAACGTGGCATCTTTAGCTAATATCGACAAAAGTTACAAACATTTTAAACGGTTACGTGAATTTGTAGGCACACTAATTAAGTATGGCTTTGGTGATATGATAGTCAGCTCGCCATTGTCCAAATTTGTATCTGATGAAAAATTAGGTACTTCTACCATTTATGCAGGTACGAGGGCAGCACGGATAAAAATGGTATTGCAAGAGTTGGGACCATCTTTTGTAAAATTTGGGCAGGTGTTGAGTAATCGTCAAGATTTATTGCCACAAGATTTAATAGACGAATTAGTTACCTTGCAAGATAGAGTGCAACCTGTTGATTTTCAGTTGATTAGAGATATTATAGAAAGTGAGTTTAAACGTCCTCTGGAGCAAGTTTTTGCCCTTGTCAATCCTATTCCTTTGGCAGCAGCTTCTATTGGTCAAGTGCATTTTGCTCGTTTATATGACGACACAGATGTAGTGATTAAGGTACAACGCCCAAATATTCGCAAAGCTATAGAATCAGACATTGAAGTAATGTATGATATTGCCAAATTAGCCGAGCAGTGGAGTGCAGAATTGCGTTATTATCAGCCTTTAGATTTAGTCAAAACTTTTGAAAAAGCAGTACAAAAAGAAACTAATTTTTTGTCGGAGGCAGCCAATCAAGAAACCTTCCGCAAAAACTTTTCGAATGACCCACATGTCCATGTAGCCAAATTATACAAAGAATATTGCACCGAAAAAGTTTTGGTAATGGAAATGATACGAGGTTGCAAAATTAGCCAACCCGAAAAAATGCGAGAATGGCACTTAAATCCGAGTGAAATAGCTTTGCGGGGAATGAATTTGTATTTTAAGCAGATTTTTGATTATGGTTTTTTCCATGCAGACCCACACCCAGGCAATGTTTTGGTATTGCCCAATGGCAAAATATGTTTTATAGATTTTGGCATGATGGGCAGAATACCCGAAAGAGATAGAAAATATATTGCCGATATTCTTGTCGGTGCAAGCAAACACAAAGCCCATACAATTTTAAAAGCTATTTTTGCTATTTCACGCCAAAGAGTTATTCCAAATATGGCAGATTTGGAAAATGAATTGCAAGAAATGATAGACGAATTTAGCACCACACCTTTAGAGGTTTTGGATATGGGAGATTTTGGTAGCCGTTTATTTCGTATTATTTCTGAGCATAAAATTCCAATTCCTACAGATTATATGCTTTTGATTAGAGCTTTGATTATGGTCGAAGCCACAGGACAAGTATTAAATCCTGATTTGAATGTATTAGAAAATGTAGCACCATACGCCCGAAAATTGGTCGAAGAAAAATATACTATCGAAAATATTTTTGAAGCCACCAAACAATCCTCTTTAGATGTATTGATGGATATGCGAGATATTTTGGCAAAAACTAAAGAAGGCGAAATAAAAGTAAAATTGGAACACGAAGATTGGAAACTATTTTCGATGCGTCTTGACCGTTATACCAGTCGAATTTCGTTTTCTATTGTACTTAGTTCCCTAATTTTAAGCTCTGCCTTGTTAGCACATTCTAATGTACCACCCTATTGGAATGGTGTACCTATCTTGGCAGTAGCTACGTTTAGTGCATCGGGTACTTTGGGTTTGTGGTTACTTTATACGATTTTTAAGAAAGGAATCTAAGAAACGGTTTCGTTTAAAAATATAAAGCACCAAAACAAGGTTTTTCTGCCCTTGTTTGACACAAACAATGCTAGGAAAATTATACAAAAAATACGTCAAAAGCAGTTTTTCAATGCACTTTTGATGTCCTAATGGAATTGTTGTAGTACGCAAATAATGGCGTAATCAAAAAGGATAGCCAATACCAAAGTACAAACTTGTTCTTTCCAAAAAACTACGGTCAAAAAGAGGTTTTTTTCGCAAATTATCAGGTAGGTTGTGAGATTGTAAAGTTGCTACATCATATTCCCCTGGTTCTACTAATTTAGTTCCTACGTCAAATCGCAAAATTAGAAAAGAAAAATCAAAACGCAAGCCTAAACCACCACCAACTGCAATTTGGTTATAAAATTTGTCGAAGGCAAACCTTGAATTTGGAAAAGGCTCGGCACTCAACATCCACGTATTGCCCGCATCTATAAAAGCTGCCCCATGCACAAAACCAAATAATTTTTGTCGCAATTCGATACTCATTTCTAACAACATTTCGCCATACCTAATTTGTGCATAACTTGGCGTACCGTCTTTTTTGCTAACATCAGGCTCAATAAAACCACCAACTCCCAACCGCAAAGGTTGCCAACCACGAATAGAGTTGCTACCGCCACCAAAAAAATATTTTTCGTATGGCAAAATTCCCTCAAAACCTTGCGGCGTAATACCATAAGGCGTTGCCAAACCCAAATTAAAACGCATAGCAAGCATTCCTGCACGCCCCGAAGGAATATAATATCGAAAATCTGTCTGCGATTTTAGAAAACGATAATACCGCAAATCTCCAAAAATATAGGGATTGTCCCGCAAAAAATTCGTGCTTAATAAGTTTAAAGTAGTGCCTCCCGATTCCAAAAATAGACGAAAATATTGAGAACTTACTTTTTTGGCAGGTGAAAATGTATTATAGGTATAAGAAAACGAAATGCTCGAAATAAAAGCACTGGTAAAACTATACTTAAAATTATTACCCGATTTGCTTTGGTCATCTAAAAATTTCTCAAAATCTCCACTAATAAATGGCGTTTTTACAATATTCAAATCCGAAATATTGATAGTAAAGAATCGTTGTTGGTGACTAATCCACGCATAGCCAAAATTAGCTTGGTAATTGTTTCGAATAAATTCGGGACGGTTGATGTAATGAAAACCTGTTTGAAATTTGCTTGTTGGGTTATAAATTTCTATTTTTTCTCTAAAATTTTTGGGTAAGGGAAAAATCACACGCGGAAAAGCTAAAGAAATATTGGCATTAAATACTTTACTTTGATAACTTGTTCCTGTATTGGTTATTGCTCCTTGTGCTTCGAGAGAGGCTTGTACTTTAAATGTAAGCACTTCGCAAGAGCCAAAGGTGTTGAGATTGCGAAACGAAAACGAGCCAAAAGGGCCAGGAATATTCTGATTTAGGTTAATTTCGGCACCTCCTTCCAGCGTAAAACTGTATTTAGTGGCAGGACTTGCATAAATATTTGCCCGCAATTTGTTTTGCACGGTATCATATTTAATATTGACAAACTTAAACATTTCCAACAATGCCAACGACCTTTGTGTATTTTCGGTAGCCGTTTGGCTATATATTTGATTGGGTTGCAAATGAATTTTACGACTCAAAATTTTATTACTATACTTATGTGTATAGGCACGAAACAAAATATTGTCATATAATTTGTTTTCTCTTGCTACTTTATTGGAAACTACATT
>JBIKRY010000222.1:0-8148 GCA_044348925.1 Bernardetiaceae bacterium | reverse complement strand
AAACTTTGGGAGAACATCAGAGCTATATTTTTCTTCAAATCCTGTGAAAATTTCGCACAACTCTACCAAGAGTTGGCAAATGCCTATAGGGTAAAATTGGAATAAAGTGCCAAAGTGGGAATTGCTGGTTATTTAACTATTTTTCATGTAATTTGCGTAGTACGTAGCTCCAGCTACGTACAGTCATAGAAACAAGTATAGATTACCTAAAAATCTATTTATTTTGGTCTAAATTGTTTTATTGATGCAATAAATCAGGTACGGAACTGGAGTTCCGTACTCTACACAGCTTACCTTAAGTATTTATATTACTTCCTTTTGTTGCTTACTCACATTTTTCTTTTCTACGTGTATCAATAATGTTAAGAATTAACCACGTTTCATCAACTTTTATCAACGTAAAAGCATTAGCCCCACAATGAGAAAAAACATCATTGATATAAAATTTATAGGGTGTCCAAACTGTAGCAAGGTCAGCATCTATTTGAACTTTATAATCCAATAATTTTTCTTGTATTTTTTTGTCTTTGGGAAATTGTGCCACAGCTTGAAGTAGTCCTTTTAGAGATTCTTCGCTTAATTCGGCTTTTCCATTTTTATACTTTATGGCTTGTAATTTGGCAGTTGTGTGAAACATTGCCCGTAATTGGCTGCTATCTCCTTGATGAAAATGCTCAAAAAATTTGTGGATAACTGCCACAATAGCAGTTTCTTTTTCGGTAGCTGTAGTTTGTGCTTTCAAACAAGTTATCGTAAAAAATGCAATAACTAATAAAATAGTATTTTTCATAAAAATAAAAATTAATTGAAAGGTAGAAAATATTTATTTATTTTTCAAATCCAAATACTTATATTTGTGAAACTATCCTTTGTTTATCCTTTATGCAACTCATTTCCCAAACACCTATCCAATCCTTGATTGGTGCTTTACGCCGACTTCCTGTTATAAGAATAGCAGTAGATACCTTTAAAACGCAGTTTTTACAGTTATTAGACAGTATCAACGACAAAGAAACAGAGGAGTTTCATAAAAACTTAGTGAGTGAGTTTTTGAAAGAAAGTTATTACAAAAACAAGCATTTTGTCAATACTAAAGGGCGAAATGACTTGGTGATACACAATGGCGAAACTGCAAAAACTTCGGTTGGCGTAATTATCGAGGCAAAAAAACCTGCTAATGTTGCCGAAATGCCGACTATACAAAATGTAAATGTTAAGGCTTTTCACGAGTTAATTTTGTATTATTTGCGAGAAAGAATTACACATAAAAACTTAGAAATCAAGCATTTAGTGATTACGAATGTTTATGAATGGTTTATTTTTGATGTGCAAGAAATAGAAAGATTATTTGCCCAAAACAAAACTTTGATACAACAATTTCAGGATTTTGAGGCAGGCAGATTGGCAGACAACCGAACAGAGTTTTTTTACAAACAAATTGCCGAGCCTTTTATTAAAAACTTGCAAGAGGAACTAAGTTTTACGCATTTTAGTATTAAAGATTTTGAAACTTTTGCACGCAATAACACGCCAGAAGATGACAAAAAACTTTTAGAATTATACAAGATTTTCTCACCCGAACATCTCCTAAAATTGCCTTTTGTCAATGATAGCAATACTTTGGATAAAGGTTTTTATAATGAATTGCTACATATTATGGGCTTGACCGAAGTGAAAGAAGGTGGCAAAAAATTGATACAACGCAAGCCCGAAAAAGAAAGAAATACGGGAAGTATTTTGGAAGAAACTATTTTGAGAATAGAAAGTCTGCAAAAATTAGATAGAATAACTAACCTCGAAACGTATGGAAATACAAGAGAAGAACAACTTTTTGGCGTTGGGTTGGAATTAACTATTACGTGGATAAATCGTATGTTGTTTCTAAAATTATTAGAGGCTCAATTACTATCGTATCACAAAGGTGACAAGCATTATGCTTTTTTGTCGGCAGAAAAATTTAGGTGTGCAAGTGGTTTAGATGTGTTATTCTTTGATATTTTGGCAAAATCACCCGAAAATCGACACCCTGATACAAAATTGCAGTATGAAAAAATACCTTATCTCAATTCTTCGCTATTTGAAATTACAGAATTGGAACACCAAACGGTATTAATTGGCAATTTGCATACAGATAAAATTTTGCCTTTATATTCGCAAACAGTGTTGAAAAATCAAAAAGGGCAAAAGCAAACAGAAAATTTAAAAACCTTAGATTATTTATTTGGCTTTTTAGATGCTTATGATTTTGGGGCAGAAGGGAAAGCGGAAGTTCAGGAGGAAAATAAACCTTTAATTACAGCTTCGGTTTTGGGTTTGGTTTTTGAAAAAATCAATGGTTATAAAGATGGTTCTTTCTTTACGCCTGGGTTTATTACGATGTATATGTGCAAGGAAACTTTGCGAAGGGCTATTGTGCAAAAATTTAACGAGGTTAAAAATTGGAATTGTAAAACCATAACCGACCTCAGTAATACTATAACCGACCTCAAAGGAGCAAATGAAATTATGAATAGTCTTAAAATTTGCGACCCTGCGGTAGGTTCAGGGCATTTTTTGGTTTCGGTTCTCAATGAAATGATTGCTATTAAGAATGAATTAGGTATTTTGATAGACAAAAATGGTAAATCTCTGTCGAGGTATGCAATTACAGTAGAAAATGACGAGTTAAAAATATTTAATCAAGATGAAGAAGCATTTATTTATTTTCCAAAATTTCCTGAAAGTCGGAGAGTACAAGAAACTTTGTTTAGAGAAAAGCAGACGATTATAGAAAATTGTTTGTTTGGTGTAGATATTAACCCTAATTCGGTAAAAATCTGTCGTTTGCGTTTGTGGATTGAGTTATTGAAAAATGCGTATTATACCGAAGAAAGTAAATATACAGAATTAGAAACTTTGCCAAACCTTGATATTAATATCAAAGTCGGCAATAGTTTAGTAAGTCGTTTTGCCTTAGATGCAGATTTAAAACAGGCACTTAAAAAAAGCAAGTGGACTGTGGAAACCTATCGCAATGCTATTACAACCTATTTCCGCACTACAAACAGAGAACAAAAAAAGGAAATAGAAAGGTTAATAGCAGACATTAAAGCAGATTTTAGGGCAGAAATTAGCAAAAATGACAGTCGTTTGGTGCGAAAACGCAAATTAGAAGGCGAAATGTATATGTTGGCAAATCAAAACTTAGCTTTTGAAAGTGAAAAAGAAAGGAAAGAAAAAGCCAAAAAAATAGAGAAATTGACACAGGAATTGGCAAGTGTAGAAGCAGAAATTGAGGAAATGAAAGCTAATAGGGTTTTTGAAAATGCTTTTGAATGGCGTTTTGAGTTTCCCGAAGTGTTGAATGAAGATGGTGATTTTGTGGGTTTTGATGTGGTGGTGGGAAATCCGCCGTATATTAAAGAGTATGAAGGTAAAGAATTATTTGCTGGACTTCATAGTAACGAGGTTTATCAAGGAAAATCTGATATGTGGTATTTGTTTGCTGCATTGGGTACAAATTTACTAAAATCTAATGGTTTGCTTAGTTTAATTGCCACAAATAATTGGGTTACAAATGCAGGTGCAAGTAAGTTGAGAAATTTTTTAGTAGAAAATACCAAGTTTTTGGAGTTCGTAGATTTTAGTAGTTATATGGTTTTTGATATGGCAAGTGTCCAAACTATGATAATGTCTTTTGAAAAAGAACAAGTTAATAATTATGGCTTTACTTATCGCAAATTGACTAATATTAAACCAGACGAAGAAGAAGTTACTGCGTTGCTTTTACACGAACCACACAAAAATATTAGTGTCATTACGCCATTGATAGACAAAGATAATTTACTTAATCAAACATTTACTTTTAATAATGATGACAATGAAAAGGTTTTAGCTAAAATTCAATCTATGGCTAATTTTTTCTTAGATGAGAAATTAGAAGTTGCACAAGGAATTGTACCAAATCCAGATGTTGTTACACAAAAAGGGATAGTAAAAATTCCGTCTGATAAAATTCAAAAATATAATATTAAGGCAGGTGATAATGTATTTGTTGTTGATAGTGCTTTTGCAAACAAAGTAACAGAATTTGAAAAGGAGTTTTTAAAACCACTTTATGAACCTTATCATCTTAGTAAATACTCTATTCCAAAAACAACAGATAAGTTAATAATTTACCTAACTAAGAAAAACTTTAAACCAGATTTACCTAATATTATTAATCATTTAGATAAATATAAAGAAATAATGCTGGATAGAAGGGAAAATCAAACAGGACAAATAGAATTTTATCATTTGCATTGGGCAAGAAATGAGGCTTTTTTTGCAAAAGGAGAAAAAATATTAGCTGTTAGGAAATGTGCAAATAGTCCAGTTTTTTCTTACACAGAAGAAGCTGCCTATGTAATGATGTCCATAAATGTAATTAAAACAGAAAGAGTAAATCAAAAATATTTAACAGGTTTGCTCAATTCTAAACTCATAGAATTTTGGTTGAAACATAAAGGAAAAATGCAAGGTAATAATTTTCAAATTGACAAAGAACCTTTATTAGCTTTGCCTTTATTACAACCAGATATGTTACTTCAACAACAAATAGCGGATAAAGTCGCAACAATTATTAGTACAAAACAGGCTAATTCAGAAGCTGATATTTCTGTTTTAGAAACCGAAATCGACAATTTAATTTACAAATTATACGATTTGACAGCCGAAGAAATTAATATTGTGGAAAATGGAACAAAATAAATGAGTAAACTAAAAGATGTCATCTTTAAAAAAAAGATGACATCTTTATATTCTGTTTTTTATAAAATTATTTTAGTTTTAGTATAGTACATTAGCTATTATTAATTCAAAATTAGTTTCTTTTTATTTAAGCAAAATTCCTTTTCCTACAATAAATGTAGAAAACAAGAGCCTTTTATTGCTTTATTGAAAAAAATTTTGATACAGAAATTTATTATAATGATACAACGTCTTTGTCTTGCGAAATATACGCATAAATGGCTGGAATGACATATAAAGTCAAAAAAGTAGAAAGTATCATACCACCAATTACTGCAATGCCCATCGAAACTCTACTTTCTGCACCTGCTCCTAATGCCAAAGCAATAGGCAAAATACCGAGAATAGTACAGGCAGTAGTCATCAAAATAGGACGCAAACGAGAAACGGCTGCATAAATTACGGCTTCAACTTTATTTTTTCCTATTTCTTTTTGTTGATTGGCAAACTCTACAATCAAAATTGCATTTTTTGTTACCAAACCTATCAACATAATAATTCCAATCTGTCCAAAAATATTTAAAGTTTGTTTGGTAATCCACAAAGAAATCAAAGCCCCTGCCAATGCCAAAGGTACAGTAATCATAATAATAAATGGGTCTCGGACACTTTCAAATTGTGCTGCTAAAACTAAATATATTAGCACCAAAGCAAAAGCAAAAGCATACAACAAACTCGAAGAACTTTCTTTAAATTCTCTTGCCTGCCCGTCTAATGCTGTCATAAAACTTGTATCCAGAGTTTTGGCTGCTATTTTGTCCATTTCTTCTATGCCTTGTCCCAATGTTTTGCCTTGTGAAAGTCCAGCCGAAATTGTTGCAGCCACATATCTATTATAACGTAATAATTGCGGTGGACTACTGACCTCTTCTGTTTGGATTAAATTATCTAATTGAATTAGTTGGTTTGCTTTGTTTCGGACATACAAAGTTTTTACATCATTTGGCGTATCTCTGTCTTGTTGTTGCAACTGTCCCAAAACTTGGTATTGCTTGCCATTCATTACAAAATAGCCAAACCGTTGCCCACTCAAGCCTAATTGCAAAGTTTGGGCAATATCTGTAACCGAAACTCCTAATTGTGATGCTTTTTCTCGGTTAATCGTAATTTTTAGTTCTGGTTTTGTAAATTTTAGGTTTACGTCTATAGCACTAAAAGTAGGATTTTGAGATGCTTCGGCAATAAATTTAGGTAATGCTTCTTTCAATTTTTCCAAAGTTGAGGTTTGCAATACATATTGTACGGGCAAGCCTGCACGTCCACCACCTGCATTAATGGTAGGGTCTTGCACCACAAAACCTCTTGCATCTGTTAATTGATTTGCTTTTTTGCCTATTATTTCGGCTATTTCTTGTTGGCTACGTGTTCTTTCGGGTTTGTTTTTGAGAATTACTCGACAGAAACCCGAATTGATGCCACCAAAAAAAGTAGGGGAAGTAATAGCAATTACCCCAGCTACTTCATTTTCTTTCAATTCTTTTCGCACTAAATTTGTTAAATCTAACATATATTTATCCATAAACTCGTAAGTTGCCCCTTCATAGCCTGTAACTTGGATACGAAATGCCCCACGGTCTTCTAATGGTGCTAATTCTTGTGGCAATGTTTTGCCAAAATAATAAATTCCAATGCTGGATAACACAATAATTGGCAATGCCAACCATTTTAGTTGCATAAATGCCAACAAAGATTTTTCATAGCTTTTGGTCATTTCGACAAAAATAAATTCTGTTTTTTCATACAACCAGCTATGTCCTTCGTGTCCGCCTTTCAATAATCTTGCTGACAACATTGGCGTTAAAGTAAGTGCCACAAATGCCGAAATTAACACTGATGCTGCAATTACCACCCCAAATTCTATAAACAATTTGCCTGTTAAACCCTGCAAAAACGCAATCGGCAAAAATACTGCTGCCAATACAATCGTGGTAGAAACTACAGCAAAAAATATTTCGTCTGCTCCTTTCAATGCTGCCTCCATTGGTTTCATTCCTTCCTCCACCTTTGCATAAATATTTTCCAACACTACAATAGCATCATCTACCACCAATCCAATAGACAATACAATACCTAACATCGTGAGTACATTAATCGTAAAACCCGCTAAGTACATCACAAAAAAAGTACCTACGAGAGAAATTGGAATAGCCAAAACAGGAATTAAGGTAGTCCGCCAATCTCGTAAAAACATAAAAATTACAATTACCACCAAGCCAAAAGAAATAAAAATAGTTTCTTCTACTTCGCTAATCGCAGTTTTAATATATTGTGTATTGTCAAAAGAAACTGCAACTTGTATATCTTCAGGCAAATCTTTTTTTACTTTTTCCAATCTTTTATAAAATTCATCAGCAATGGCTACTTGATTCGAACCAGGTTGTGGCACTATTCCATACGCAATCATAGGAATTGCATCTCTGCGAAACATAGTTCTGTCGTTTTCTGCTCCCAACATTACCTCCCCAATATCTGAAAATTTTACAGTTCTATCGCCATCTTGTTTGATAATTAGGTTTGCAAACTCCTCAATCGTGGTAAGTTTGCCCATGGTTTTGATACTCAATTCGGTGTTTGTTCCCTCTATCCGTCCTGAGGGCAATTCTATATTTTCTTTGCTAAGTGCATTTCTTACATCTAATGCTGTTAGTTGATAGGCTGCTAATTTATTGGGGTCTATATACATTCGCATTGCATAACGTCTTTCTCCTAATATTTGTATGGTACTTACGCCTGTAATGGTTTGGATTTTTTCTTTGAGCAACATATTACCTAACTCATTGAGTTCCAAGAGTCCTCTCGTTTCACTTCGCATATTTACGGCAATAATAAAACCTGCATCGGCATCTTGTTTTGCTACTACAGGCGGGTCTGCATCTGGAGGCAATACATTTACTGTTCTCGAAACTCTATCTCTTACATCACTTGCTGCTGCATCTATTTCTACATTTAGTTCAAATTCTACCCGAATATTACATCTACCATCTCGACTCGTAGAGGTAATACTTTTTACCCCTGCAATACCATTGATAGCTTCTTCTAAAGGCTCGGTTATCTGACTTTCAATAATTTCGGCATTTGCACCAATATATCCTACGCTGACATTTACAATGGGTGCATCGATGCTCGGATATTCTCTTACGCCAAGTCGTTGAAATCCAATTACCCCAAACAATACAATGACAATAGACATTACAAAGGTTAGTACAGGGCGTTGTATGCTAATAGAAGAAAAACTCATAATCAAATAATGTTTTAGGTAAAGTTATTTTAGTTAACGTGAACTACGGATACCGTATATTCGCCTTTAGGCGAATGAGTCTGGTAAATTGAAAGAAAAATAGTAATTATTTCTCAAAATTTGTGAATTTATAACCAAGTTCG
>JBIKRY010000221.1:0-8170 GCA_044348925.1 Bernardetiaceae bacterium | reverse complement strand
CGTTAAATAAAATTTCATTGCAAAGGTTTTTAATGAATTTGCTTTGTAAATTCATTAAAAACCTTGCACCCTAAAGGGTGCGGTACAAATCACTATGCAACTTAGATTAGGTAGTAAATTTCTGTACAGTTTCTACCAAATTTTTAATTTCTTGTTCTGTATTATAGCTGTGTAGGCAAATTCGTATCCGTTCTTCGCCTACTGCTACCGTTGGTGCTACAATAGGACGTACTTCAAAACCTGCTTCTATGAGTTGTTTTGCAAGTATTTTGCAAGCATTATTTCCTGCAACTTTTATGATTTTGATACTTGTGTGGAAATCTATTTTTTGTCCTTGTAATTCGTCAAAATAACGACTATTTTCTATTAATTTGTTAGAAAATTGTGGATTTTGGGCAATAAAATCAAAGGCAGTTGCTATACTAACTAAATTATGTGTTGGCAATGCTGTAGTATAAATAAAGCCTTTTGCAAAATTGACCAAATAATCTTTCAAAATTTGTGAACCTACCACACAAGCCCCATATACACCAACTGCTTTTCCAAAAGTATAAATTCTTGCAAAAACTTCCTTTTCTATGCCCCATGCACAGCATAAACCATTGCCATTTTTGCCATAAATACCTGTGCTATGTGCCTCATCTACCAGCAAATAGGCATCATATTGTTTACAAATAGCCAAAATTTCGGGCAACAAAGCCACATCACCATCCATCGAATAAATAGACTCAATGACTACAAATTTATGCCCTTTTGCTAACTGTAATTTTTTTTCTAATTCGGCAAGGTCATTATGTTTAAATGCCCACGCATTTGCAAAACTCAATCTACAACCTTCATGTAAACTTGCATGAATAAGAGAATCGTAAATAATAGTATCTCCTTTTTGTGTAACTGTTGCAAGCAAAGCCGAATTTGCAGCATAACCCGAATTAAAAAGTAAAGCTGCTTCACCAGCAAAAATATTTGCTAATTTAGTTTCTATTTCTTCTACATATACATTATTTCCTGATAATAATCGGGAGCCTGTAGAGCCATTTCCTAAAAAAGCATATTTTTCATAGTTTTCTTTAATTTTTTCGCTAAGTTTGGCATTACGAGCCAAACCGAGATAATCATTGGAAAAAAAATCAATTCCACCTTGACTTATTTGCAAAGTTCGCAAACTTTCGTTTTGTTGCCTTGCTAATAATTTTTCGGAAAATCTTTGTAATGAATTCAAAATAAATCTTTTTTTGTATATTTTTGAGCAACGAAGGTACTAAAATAACTTTAAATTTATGAAAAAAATATATTCAATATGCTTATTTTCGCTAATAGCCTATTTTGCAATAGCTTGTAAATCGGATACGGCAAATGGTAATGGCAATAAAGTAGCAAATGCTGAGGCGTTGGCTACGCAATTTTCTAGTTTTTCCGCTAATTTTCAACAAGAATCTAAAACCCTGCCTGCTACTTTTGGAGAAGATTGGTTAGATAAACAAATTTCGCCTGTCCAAATAGATTCCTTGGCTTGCATAAATTTTTTGTATAATAACCTCGTAATTAATCATGAATTAATGGTTGGGGGTAGTGATGCAAAAGAAATAGAATTGGATAGCAAAAAAAAGTATTACTATATTTCTAAAATTCCTTTGGGTGCTGGTTTTGTTTCTGTGATTGTTTCTGACCTTGAAAAAGATGCAACAAATACCTATTTATTAAACTATTCGAATGAGGGAAAATATATTTCGGGCATTATTATGCAAGCACGTTATATTTTGAAAGATGGAGAGAGTAGTAACCAAGTATCCCGCGAAAGTGTTATTTCGGATAGTCAAATGATTTTGTGCCAAGAAAAACTTGTAGGAAGAAATAAGTTTGTGAGTTATGATGTATTACCAGATGGTAAAATTGTAAGAAAAAACTAAAATTTTTATCATTTTTCAAAATTTTCAAGCCCTAAAATTATTCAAAGCCATGAAACAAAAACCACAAATTACGGCTATTATTCCCATGCGACACCATAGCGAAAGAGTAAAAGGCAAAAATTATCGTGATTTTAATGGAAAACCACTTTTTCATTATGTTGCTACAAGTTTGCTAAACTGCCCTTATATACATCAAATTGTGATAGATACGGATAGTCCTACGATATTTGATTATGCAAAAGAGCATTTTCCTCAAATAATTTTGTTGGAAAGACCTTCGCATCTTCGCGATGGTGCAATTCCGATGAATGATGTGTTATTGCATATTATTGAGCAAGTGCCTTCAGATTTTTATGTGCAAACGCATAGCACCAATCCTTTGTTGAGTGCCAAAACATTGACAAGTGCTATAGAGTTTTTTTTGCAACACTATCCTATTTACGATTCTTTGTTTTCTGTAACTCGTTTGCAAACTCGTCTGTGGGATACGCTGGCACGTGCTGTCAATCACAACCCCAATATTTTGTTGCGTACTCAAGATTTGCCACCTATTTATGAAGAAAACTCTTGTTTTTATATTTTTAATCAAGAGATTTTGACTACTCGTCATAATAGAATTGGCAACCGTCCTTATTTATATGAGATGCCACGACAAGAAGCAATAGACATAGATGAGGAGGTAGATTTTATATTAGCCGAAATGGCATACAAACATTATTATCAAGACAACAAAAATAGCTAATTTTATATATTGTAAGTCTTTGATTGTCAAGGAATTACAATATTTACAACTTTTTTTTATGTTTTTTTTCAAAAAAGTTGTAAATAGATTTGGAAATTATCAAATAAGCAACTACTTTTGTATCGTAATTAATGAAAAGCACAAAATTTTAGTGCTATTAAAATTAATTTTCAAATTGTCTGATGGTGTAACTGGCAACACGTCTGATTTTGGTTCAGAAGAGTCCTGGTTCGAGCCCAGGTCGGACAACTATTGCCTAAATTTTTCAAAAAAAAAGTGCCTTTACAGTATCGTAAAGGCACTTTTTTTTTGGATATAGGTATTTTAGTCCAAAATGTACACAAATTGTAAAAAATAATTTAAGACTTTTTTAGCTATAAGTAGTTGATTATCAATAAGTTACAAGGTTTTTTAATTAAAACACTTGTATTTATAACTAAATTACTTTAAATTCTTTTTAAATAAAATAACCTTAGTAAATCTTACTAAGGTTAAGTATTTTCCGAGATGGAATTTCGGAGTATTTTTAGAATGAATAGAAAGTATTTATGATTTTAGCCTGTTGCTTGTAATCAATACCTAAAGCAAACTTGACTACTTCGTAACCTTTAGCCTGTAAAGCATCTGCAAAATGGTTAATAGTTTCGCCACTTGTTACCACGTCATCAACCAAAATAATTTTTTTCTCTTTGAGCTTGCCGAAATCAATTTGATAGGTATTTGCATAGTCTTTCGATAAAGCTAATTTATGATTATATTTTCTTGGTGCTGATTCTGCAATACGTTTTATTACAGTTCCCACAATAAGCTGTAAATTATTGATGTCCGTTGTGTGTGCGGGAACTGCTACAATAGTTTGCGTATCAAAATATGATTTTAGGATAGTCAAATAGTTTGTTATCAATTCTCTATGACTGCCGTATTTCTTAAAATCATACACAAATCTCGTATCCTTTTCGCTGTTATCATTAAAATTTTCGTTTTTGTGAAAATTACCTGCTAATAAGGAACTGTAAACTTTAAAGCCGTAACAGTCCAATTTTTCGCAAAAAAGTAAGGGATATTTTTGTAGTTCCTTTGTGATGGTCAAAGGAACTAAACAATTTTCTTTAAAGTAAGACGTTTTTTTTTCATTGGCATTATTAAACCAACTACAAACTACTTCGGGGGTGTTACTATCTGCCCACATATAAGGCTCGGCTAATTCTTCCACCACCACCATCTGCCCGCAAAAATCTAATCTATCACCTACTTTTAACTTTTGCATGGTCGAAGTTTTTTTAATTGAATTTCATGTTCTACTTTATTGCCTTTTTTGTCAAGGTAGAAACATTTTGCCTTTGACTCATGGTCATTGCCAAGATGTTCTATACTCTTAACACTTTGCCTTTTGCTGTCAATAATTTCAGCTATTTGTAAAACAACGCCAAAATTATTTTCAAGCATTACCCTATTTCCTACTGCGAACTTTTTTAGTTTTTCCATGTCTTTACTTGTGTTAGTTAGTATGATACAATTTTACGAGGTCTATTCGTTTCACTTGCTAATATTTCACAATCACTAATATTTTGGCAAATGAATTTATAGAAATCATTTTGAGTTTCAAACAAAATACCTTTTTCGTTATATCCTACAAATTTTTTGTTAGTACCCTCGCCTTTAATTCCATAGTAGAAAACTATTTTTTCATTGCCTTTTTTTAGTGCTATTTTGATAAAACCTGCTTGAAAGTTTTTTTCTAAAATAACTCTTTCAATGTTATTAGGAAATTCTACTAAAAGATTATCAAAAGTAGCTTGCAAACTATTGATATGAATTTGCTTATCACTTTCTATTTTTTGGAATAATCTTTCTTGTTGTTCCTTTGCTTGTTTGCGTTTCCGTTCATTTACAAACCAATTACTTTCGTTAATCTCTTTTGGGAAAATTATTTCAGAATTAACAATATTATCTGTCAAAATTCCATAAATCAAATTATCGCCAAAATCTAAGTATCTGTCATTAATACGAACGTCAATAGATAGGTTATAAATGAGTTCTTTATAAGCAAATAGTTTTAACGGTGGGTTAAATTGTCTTGTAACAACAATTTTGTAGGTTTCGTTTTGATTCCACAATGTACTATAAGCAACTTCAACAGACAAATTACAACTTAATAAAAGTTTTTTGTAATCTTCTGGGATTGCCTTGTTTAGCTTTTCTGTTAGGTTTTCTAATTCTGCTAAACTGTTTTGTTTGGCTTGTAAGGAACTTTGCAAAGATAGAATTTCGGATTCTATTCTTTTGCAGTCCGTTTTTAAATGTTTAATCATGCCCCTCTTCCTTTCTAAAATGTAGATATTTATTATTTTCAATACACAAATATAGGTATTTTTTTATTAACTACATAGCATTTTAATATTTATTTTTAATTATTAAATGAATATAAATAATTAGTAGTTTTTTAGTGGTTTTGTGTGGTTTTTGGTAGTTTTTGACTAAAAAAGTATCAAAATTAACTTGCTTTTTTATGGTTTTTGACTGTATTTTATTAACTTTTTTTTCGTAACTTATTGATAATCATAGCTTTATTACTCAAACATAGTCCTTTTTTGACTATGTTTGAGATTTTCGCACCGCAAGGCGAAATAGATTCACCCGCCGCCGCCCTGTTTAAATTTGGGAAATATGATAATAACTTTTTAAATATTACATACTTCTTACATGACTATATTTTTACCACAAAAAAAAACAGTCCACCTGTTGCGTGAACTGTTTTAATGCAACTTATAAAGTAGTTGCCAAACTATGTACTTGACTTTTGCATTACAAATATAAACATAACTAATTGATAATCAAATAATTAGCTAAAAATATTTTTATTTTTTTTGTCTGTATATGATTTTTGCACCATTCATCTAAAAATACTTCGGGTGTTGTAAGGACTTATTTTAGATGTATGGTGCAAAAATCATATACCAACCTATTGAATAAATTTTGATGTAGGTCGCCTGTTCTTTGTAAAGCTACCTATCTGCAATCTGCTTGCTTTGGAATAGACATTAAACCAACGCCAATCACTAAAATTAGTGTCTAAAAATTGTGCAAACTTTACTAAGTCATTCACATTATATTTTACGCATTTTGCTGTACCATCTGTATTGTTCCCTACTTTGGCAATTACTTTATATTTTTTTTCCATGATAATATGATGTTTTAAGGTTGTAATATTTTATTTTTTCAAAAGCAAAAAAATAAAGTTTTTCTGCAAACGGTAGGTAATCATCAAAAACACAAATTTATAATGCTATAATGCTTTTGGCTTGTAACTTATTGATAATCAAGTAGTTACAAAAGCATTATGTTTTTTTAGATAATGCTTTTGGGCAAAACATAGTGCTTTTCAGCATTATAGCATTATAGCATTATGTAACATTATCGTATTTTTAGATAATGCTTTTGTAATTACTTGACAATCAATAAGTTACAAGCCAAAAGCATTATAGCATTATAAAATAGGAAAATTATACATTACCCTCTTTTTTTTTACTAAAAAATATAACTCATTGATTTACAATAAGTTATATTTTTTGAAATTTTACTTACTCTTAATTTTGAAAAAACATACTGCTTTTAAAGCCTTATTTTGCCTTTCTAAACCTAATAAATAGGGGTGCTGGCTTAATATTTTTGTTTTGTTCCCTCCATTCGTCTATTTCTCTTACTTCGTCAAAACCCTGCGTATATTTTGCATATTTGCGTAACCAAAATGTAAATTTTTTCTGTTTTAAATCTCGATTATAATCGGGGTATTGATTAATAAAATCTGTAAAAAGCTGTTGTTTGTCAAAATTTCTGCTAAAACCTTTGTCATCAAAAACTATTTCTAAGTCTTGCATAAAGTCTATAAATTCTTTGCAAGTTTCGTTTAATAGTTTTCGGGCATCCAGGGTTACTGCATTAGGTCTTATTAGTCCGTTTTTGAAATACAAAAACATACATTGCACCAAAAAATTATAAAATTTATTCCATTCTTCTCTGTCCCAATCTCTAAAAAACCAATGTTTAAACTCATCTAAGGGACTATAATTGGAGGAAAAATAGTCCGATAATTCAAACTCGATAACTCTATCTTTGTCGCTATCTCCATTGATTTTCAAAGGTCTATTCGAAGTAATTAAGGTTTTGGCAATTACATTGAAAGGCTTTTTGTTTTTTCTTTCCACTTCGTAGCCTTCAGTTATTGCATCATAAATACTTTCGAGTTGGAAAGTGTCTTTTACATCATTAAAGGCTGTTATTCGGGTGGAAATACTAAGATTTTGATATTTGTGAGAGTTTTCAGGTTTAAAACTTTTGCCTTTAATATCACACAAATTAGTAACTTTTCGTAAGGCTTGCATAACCAAACTTTTGCCTGTTCTACCGTTGTTTTCGTCTTTTTCTGTACCTATTTTACTATCTGTAAGATTAATAGCTTGCATTTTGGTATCTGTAAAGTCGTGTATAAGGTATCCTAACATAGTACATAATGCTAATACTCTATCTTTATTTTGCATTTCATTATTACTACTCAAATTAGAAATTCGGCAAATAAATTTATAGAATACGCTATCATTATTTATTTCCTCTAAGGCTTGATTTGCACAGGTAATATCTTCGTAACGGTGGTTAATAACTTGTGTATTCCATACTAAGCCTTGTAATTCTTTGTAAGGTTTTAATGTCCATGTTTGGTTGGTAATTTCTACAAAACCATTGCTAAAATATAAAAAACCTTTCATAGCATTAGATTTATTAAAACTCATACTATTACAGTTGTTTAACCATTCTAATTTTTCCTCACTCAAATAGGTTTTGCTACCTTGCATTATTTTTCGTTTTATCAATTCTCGATAAGGAACAGGGTTTTCGGTTTCATCTTCCAAAAGTCTTTTTAAGGTGTCTTTGATTTCCGAAATACGTACCTCACGAATGATATTATTTTCAATGCAAACGAATAATTTAGCCTCTTCTACGTCATATCGAAAATAACCTAAAGACTGCAAAAAATCTATAAACTTATCTTGCAAAATCTCTATTTCGTTGGTTGGCTCTCCGTTTTTGTCTATTTTGATTTTGTAAAAAGACAAATCTAATTTTTTGCTTTTTGCTTGGTTTGCAGTATTTTCTACTGTTTTTACTTGTTTTTCTACTATATTTTGCATAGTTTTACGTATTGAAATTGACTATTAAAATTTGACTGTTAAAATTGTCTGTTAAAATTTGATACAGATGTGATTACTTTTTAAACCTTACTAAAAAATCTTTAACCTATCATTTTTGCCCAAAAATGATAGGTTTTTTTGTGCTATTTTGTGTTTAATTGACTTTCAATATTTTGCGAATATTCCAAATCTTTGCGTTTTTTTTCGGCATTATCCAATCTTTCTATTTCTTGTAAAACATTGGTATAGAAAATATATTGTTGCATACTTCGCTGTTTTGCCTTGCCATTTTTGTACTCACTTTTGTATTTGGAATGAATTTTTTTGAGCTG
>JBIKRY010000220.1:0-8279 GCA_044348925.1 Bernardetiaceae bacterium | reverse complement strand
TTTAGGAGGTAGCACTCTCCAAAAAGACAGACCCATTGGGGTAGTAGCTTTATGGAGAGGATACCAAATATTTGAAAATCTAAAACAAGGATACTTACTGGCGAAAACTTGTGGGTAATCGATAGATTATTAACGTCTATGCTACAAACTTTTCAAAACTATAGATATTTTTGATAGACTTTTCATTTTTTTTTGTACTTTTATTGCAAAATTGTCGAATAATAAAATTTTATACGATTATTTTACTTATTTTCTACATTCATCATTATTATATACTATTTTTATGCAACAAGAAACTGTTTTAATGGTATTACCCGAAATAGATAAACATACCGAATCTGTCGAAATTTCCTATTGGCTCAAAAAAGATGGCGATTTTGTACAAAAAGAAGAGCCTATTTGTGAAGTAGAAACCGAAGAATTTGAATTTGCTTTGGAGGCAACAGATACAGGAATCCTAAAAATTATTGCAAAAAACGGCACCAACGTAAAAATAGGGGATACGATTTGCGAAATTTTGGTAGATAAAGAATAAAATAAACTCTTTAAATTAGTATATTATGTCAAAAATAATTATTATTAGCCATCATGCACCTGCACCCATTGGTCCATATAGCCAAGCTACAATGGCAGGTGGTACATTATACGTATCAGGACAAATTGCAATAGAGCCCGCAAGTGGCAAACTTATTACAGAGGATATTGCTACCGAAACTCACCAAGTATTAAAAAATTTGCAATATATTTTGAATGCTGCCGATATGGATTTCGATAATGTAGTAAAATGTACTATTTTTATTCGAGATATGAATGATTTTGCTACCATTAATGGTATTTATGGGCAGTATTTTGAGAAAAATCACCCTGCAAGAGAAACCGTAGAAGTAAGTCGTTTGCCAAAAGATGTGAATGTGGAAATTTCTTGCATTGCTGTAAAATAAGATAGTTGCCTAATTGTAGTGCGGAATTAAGTATGTACTACAATTATGCTATGCAACCTACACATAGTATTAAAAGCTGTTCCTAAATTTTTATGTTATTTCCCACTCGCCAAGAACTTATTATTCCCTTTGCAACAGGTTTTTTTGAAAAAGCATTGCAATTTGCCCAAAATTTTACGGTTTTTTGTTTGACAGATGGCAATTTTCCACTGTTTGAGCAGTATCCGCACCAAGCTTTTGCCACGAGTTTGGCTATTGGAAATTATGTGGTGGAAGGCAAAAAGGCAGAATTTTATACGAGTTTTGAGGAAATAGAAACTTGTTCGGAATGGTTATTTGGTTATTTTTCTTATGATATGAAAAATCAAGTAGAAAAATTAGCAAGCCAACAGCCCGATAAATTAGGTTTTCCTATTATGTATTTTTTTGTGCCACAGCACATTATATTTTTTGAAAAAACACAAATACGTATTCTTTCCTTTGAAAATATAGAGGAATTGCTACAAAAAATTTACAAAACTACAATTCCAATTCCTGAAAATCCTAAAGTTGTTACAAAACTACAAAGCAATTTTTCGAAGTCTTACTACATAACTGCGGTTGAAAAAATTAAGCAACATATTCTTGAAGGTGATGTTTATGAATTGAATTTTTGTATGGAATTTTTTTTGGAAAATATGGTAATTTCTCCAAAAGATGTTTTTTTGGCATTAAAGCAAGTTTCTCCGATGCCTTTTGCTACATTTTTCAACGTCAATAGCCGTTATATTATTGGTGCTTCGCCAGAAAGGTTTTTGAAAAAAGAAGGTAATATTGTTATTTCACAACCTATCAAAGGTACGAGCAAACGAGGGAAAAATGCAGCAGAAGACGAACTATTGAAACAAAAATTGCGAAATAGTGAAAAAGAAATAGCCGAAAATATGATGATTGTAGATTTGGTTCGCAATGATTTGGCAAAAACTGCCAAAACAGGTACAATCAAAGCAACCGAGTTGTTTGGTATTTATACATTTCCACAAGTGCATCAAATGATTTCTACAGTACAAGCAGAAATAGACGGGCAATATAATACGATAGAAATTATCAAAAATGCTTTTCCTATGGGCAGTATGACAGGAGCACCAAAAATTAAGGCAATGGAATTGATAGAAATGTATGAAAAAAGCAAACGTGGGGTATTTTCGGGAACTATTGGTTATATAAAACCAAACAAAGATTTTGATTTTAATGTGGTTATACGAAGTATTTTTTATCATGCTGTAGATAAATATTTGACCTTTCAAGCTGGTTCAGCCATTACTTTTGATGCCATTGCAGAACAAGAATATGAAGAATGTTTGCTTAAAACTAAAGCAATTAGACAAGTTTTGGGCATTATTTGAGTAAAATGCACCAAATTTTATATTTTACGTTGCTTGATTTTCTGTTTACAACTACTACAAAGTGTATCACTTTCTTTGTCTATCGTTTTCATAGATTCTTTAGCGTCTTGCATCAAACAATTTGTATGTAAACAATGTGCTAAACCTAAATTATGCCCAAATTCGTGTAAAACTACCTTTTTTAGCCTATTAGTTTCCTTCTTTTTATTTTTATCTCCAAGTCGGTAATAAGAAATAATGCAAGATTTCCCTGGGCAATATCCTAAACCATAAATACCAAAGTCTGTATATTTTTCTATTGGTTGCTTTATTTTGCCATTACTTTCTCGTTTTGTTATAGAAATATCAAAATCGGCTAATCCAACTATGTAACTAATGCTATCTGGACATTTTTTCCACAAATAGACGAGCAAAGAATCTGCCCGATAACGTGGACTTTTCAAATGTATGAATGCCGTTGTTGGTGCTTGTGTTGGCATTAAAACTATTGTTGGAAAGCCATAAAAATTTTCTATTGCTTTCCGAGCAACTGCTATTTTTTCAGACGAAGTATTTGTAAATGGTTGAATAGCAACATATTGCGTCTTTGTTTTTGCTTGTTCATTGTTTGCAATTTCTTTGGATTGACAAGCAAAAAGATTGCATAACACCACAAAAAAACAGTAATATTTTATAAAATTTTTCATTAGAGATTGTTAAGGTAGATGGTATAGTTTGTTGAATAGTTAATTTTAAAGTATTCAAAAATATAAATAGCAAATATATTGTAATTTGTATGTAAAAAAACTAAATTGCCAAAGTCTAAATAATTTAATCATTTAAAAAATTACGAATATGAACCGCAAAGATTTTTTAAAACAACTCGGATTAAGTGGTGGTGCTATTTTTGCTACCTATTGTATGGGAGGCTTGACTGCTTGTTCGTCTAATACGCCAACGCCTGCAAGTAACGTAGATTTTACTTTAGATTTATCATTACCAGCCAATAAGGCGTTAAATACAAATGGTGGTTATTTAATTAGTAATCAAGTAGTTGTTGCACGTACTATTACGGGTGCTTTTGTTGCGGTAACCGTTGTTTGTAGCCACGAAGGAGAAACCAAAGTAAGTTATAATGCCAATGCAAATAATTTTTCTTGCTCGGCACATGGTGCAACTTTTGATATTACAGGCAAAGGTACAAATTCTAATGGCTCAAAAGGTCTAAAAACCTACCAAACTACGCTAACAGGTACTATGTTGCGTGTCTTTAGCGTATAAAAGTTTGTTGTCCTAAAAAAAATAGACTTTTTAAGTATGGAAACTTCCAAAGTCTATTTTATTCTAAGTTGCTAACAAAATAATTAAAAAGCAATTAATATATGCCCTTTTTCTACTCTATCTCCACTTTTTACAAATATTTTTTGAATTGTAATATCTGCTTGTGCTTTGAGTACATTTTCCATTTTCATTGCTTCCAAAATCAATAAAGTATCACCTTTTTTTAGCACATCTCCTTCCTTTACAGGTACTTGTAAAATCAGTCCAGGCATTGGTGCTTTTAGGTCGTTGATTTTTTTTGCACCTTTATTAGCTATTCCTAATTGGTCTAATAACAAATCAAAACGGTCTTTAGCTGCAAGCTGATAGGTATTTGCATTGATTTTTATGGTAAATGTTTTATGTACAAAATCTGTTTGAATTACCTCCGCATTATACGATTGGTTTTCAAAGATAATGTGGAAATGGTTTGGAGATATGGCTACAAAATCCCAAGTAGCAGGTTCTCCGTTCAAAAAAGTTTGCCCTTTTTCTACATTAATATCTATATTTTGACTTTCGTTTATATTTATTTTCAACATAGCTTTGTGTTTTGCTACAAAAATACAATTCTTTTGTAAATTTGCTATGTAGTAAGTAATATTTTTTGTATTTTGCTTGATAGATAGGAGGGACGCAAAATTAAGTAAAATAGGAAAGTATTACTTTGTAAATTTATTTTTATGAAAGATTATTTACACCAACTTATCAAAAGTGGCGAATCTGAAACTTTAGATTTTAAGCAGACTATTGCTGCAAATAAAATTGCACGTACTTTAGTTGCATTTGCCAACACAAAAGGAGGAATTATCTTAGTAGGGGTAAGTGATGAAAAACGAATTATTGGTATAGACCCACCCGAAGAATTATTTGTCTTAGAACAGGCTACCCAAAAATACTGTACGCCACCTATAGCATTTACGTATCAAGTCTATGAAGAAGACAATAAATCTGTTTTATTGATAGAAATTGCCGAAAGTAATACAAAACCTCATTTTGCCATTGATGCCAATCAACACACACACCTATATATACGAATAGGCGACAAAAATTATTCAATGTAATTTAATTTTAAAGTATAATTTATTTAACAACTAAAAAATAATTATATTATTTTTTAGTTGTTTTTTTACTTTTTTATTCAATAAGTTACATAACTTATTTTTATGTTAAGTAATACTATCAAATTAATAGGCATTTGTATCTTTTGTTTTTTGCTGAAAGTAAAATATTGTAATCTTATTTGCCTAAAAATAAATGTATGGTTACGTATTAGCACAAATTTTATCTCTTACTACATATTTTATTTACTTTGAAAACTCGGTAAAATTAGCAGTATGCTTTGCAAGTAATTTTTTTAATTGTACTTTTGCAAAAAAAATTAATGAAGAAAGCAAAACGCAAAAAAATATTTTTCTACTTTCTTACTATTTTTATTATTTTATTTGCAATAGTTTATAGTGGGGTAGAGGCAGTAGATACTACACCTTATATAGAATTGCCTTGTTATGCACAAACAAATAATGCTATTAGTAATTTAACCATTCAAAAACTTCCTACCCAAAAAGGGTTTTTAGTAGGCTGGTCAAAACAAAATATTACACCTACCACAGCAGTTTCTTTTGCAGGTTATGGTTTTCGTCATCAATTTGATGGCGTGCATGATTCTTTGTTTGTACGTGCCATTGTTATAGAAAATAATATCGGAAATGGAATAGAAACTAAAGGCAAAATAGCTATAGTTAGTATGGATTTGCTTATTGTTCACCCAGATTTAGCAAATAATATTAGAGAAAAAATTAAAATTCTCTATCCTGAAATAACAATGGTTTATTTTACCGCCACACATACACATCATGGCATTGGTGGTTGGGCAAAAGGCATTGCAGGAATTGTAAGTATGGGAGGTTATGACGAAAATATTTTCCAATTACTTGTAAACCAAACCATTACAGCCATTAGTCAAGCAAGTAAAAATACAGAGGTAGGCAGCATTGGTTATGGTCAAATTTTGGCTCAAGACTTTGTAAGCCACCGAATAGAAAAAAATAGCCCTGTAGATGCGTGGCTACGAATGATTAAATTTAAGAAACAGACAGGAAAAGAAGCCGTATTGCTTGTATATAATGCCCATAATAATGGTTTGCGACACGATATGCCATTGTTATCCAATGATTATGTGGGTGCGTTGTTGGCAGATTTGAAAAATAAAGTAGATTTTCCTATGTTTGCCTCTGGTATGGTTGCTTCACATCGTTGGAATGGGCAAGGAGATGATTATGCAAGTGTAGAAAAAGATGCTAAAAAATTAGCAATATTGGCAGCTTTGCAAATTCCATTAATAAAAACCAAAAAAATAGAGCAAGTAGCTTATACTACCTTAGCAGTAGAAATTCGCAAACCACAATTTAGAATTACCGACAAGTATAAACTAAGTACATGGCTTTTTGAGGCGTTGCTTGGCAAGTTACAAGCATATATTTCTTGTGTAAAAATTGGAGATATTGTACTATTGGGAATGCCTTGTGATTTTTCGGGAGAATTATTTGCAGAGATAGCAACTGTGAGCAAATCTAAAAAACAACAGTTAGTTATTACAAGTTTTAATGGTGCGTATATTGGTTATATTTCCCATGATAAATGGTATCAGCATCATGCAAGTGAAATTAGAGATATGAATTGGGTAGCACCCGAAAGTGCTTGGTATTTTACAGACATTGCAAAAAAATTACTAAAAAAAATAGACTAATTAAAAAAATACTAAAAAATACTAAAAAATATATAAAAATGAAACAACAACTATTTATTCGTACTACCATTATAGCTGGCGTATGCACAGGATTAGCTACTTTTTTGCTAACTTTACTCTTGTTCTATGTTGGTTTGAAACCTTTGGGGAAACAGTTTTTTTTATTTTTGCCTGTTTATGGAGCTTTGATGATGCTTTTTATGACTTGGTATAGAAATTATAAAAATAGTGGTTTATTGTCTGGCTCTAAAGCTATTGTGATGGCATTGCTTATCAATGTTCTTGCTTGTTTATTTTATGCAAGTTCTTTGTATTTGTTTTTGCGATTTTCCAATACAACTATGTTAGCAGAACACCACACAGATTTAATAAAATTACTAACAGATAACAAAGATATTTTGATAAAAGATTCAGGGATAGACAGTTACCAAAAACATTTGGACTCTATTCAACAAGTTTCGCCTGCAAATATTGCTACGGATATTTTGATAAAATCTTCGATTGGTGGTTTTTTTGTGGCAATTATTATGGCTTTGGGTTTGAGAAAATAGTAATAACTTACTAATCTAATGGAATATAAAAGTTGCCATTTTCGATATTTATTCTCGTATTTGGATTATCACTACACAAATTACCGCTAAATTTGCCTCGTATATTTCGCACATTTTTATTATACTCGGTAATTGTAATGCTAAAATCTGTAGTATTTATTGTATTTTGCAAGCATAAAGTATTAGTTTGTGTAGTATTTTTATTGGAAAAAGCTACTACGGTATTTTTTTCTATTCTGTTTAGAACTATTGAATCTAAGTTATTGATATTCAGCGAAATAGTTTCTTTATCTGTATTTGTACCTGTAATATACAAGCCTTTGGAAGACAAACCGCCAAAAATTCCACGTCCTTGCATAAGGTATGTTTTGTTTTGTAACACAAATGAAATTTGCCCTATGTTTGCAGGATTGGTGAATGTTGCGTTTTGTATATCTCCAACAGTACAAGCAGTCAAAAAAAACGTAGGCAACAAAAAATACAATAGCTTTTTTGGTAAATAAAAAATACTACAGTAGGAGGGTATTGGATATAGCATGGAATTTTATCAAGTTTCTTAAAATAAATTTTTGTTTTTAGTTTTATTTTTTTTGCTTGCTTTTTTGTGTGTTGCTTCCACTTCTTCTTTGGTCATATACGCAGGGCATTTTTGGTGCTTGCACGCAGAAAAATAACCCGAAGCAAGAAAAATAAGTAGAAAAAAATACGTAATTTTTTGCATAGGTTTTCGGTAGATTTTTAAATATTTGACATATATTTTGCCTATTTTTTGTAAAGTATAGCATTAATTCTTTGTATTAAGTAAATGATTTCCAATAACTTACACTTTATAATTAATGCTATACTTTATAATAGCTAATTTTTATTGCTTAGTGTTTAGCCAAATAAGTAGCTACACTTTCTTTGGTTGCTTTCATTGCTTCTTTTCCTTCTTCCCAGTTTGCAGGACATACATCTCCGTATTTTTCGTTTTGGTGGAGTGCATCTACCATTCGCAAAGTTTCATCAATATTTCTACCTAATGGAAAATGATTGATGGTAGAATGACGAATAACTCCTTCTTTGTCAATCAAAAATGTACCTCGCAATGCTATAGGGTCGCCAGAAAATGCCAAATTACCATCTTCATCATAAAAATATTCGCCACCTAATACTTGAAAGTTAGAAGAAATTGTTTTTGCTACATCTGCAACAATCGGATAGGTTACGCCTGCAATACCACCTTTATCTTTTGGGGTATTCAACCAAGCCAAATGTGTTTCTTCGGTATCTGTTGAACAAGCAACTACAACGGCATTTCTTTTTTCAAATTCTTTCAATTTATCTTGAAATGCAAATAATTCGGTAGGACAAA
>JBIKRY010000219.1:0-8285 GCA_044348925.1 Bernardetiaceae bacterium | reverse complement strand
GTTGCGTAGCAACCGTATATTCGCCTTTAGGCGAATGAAATGTAAGGATAAAAACTAACTTGGTTATAAATTCACAAATTTTGAGAAATAATTACTATTTTTCTTTCAATTTACCAGACTCATTCGCTTAGGCAGCCCCGCCTAAAGGCGAATATACGGTATCCGTAGTTCACGTTACTTACTACGTAGCAAGCCTATATTCGCCTTAAGGCGAGGATAGTTGATAGAATCAATAAGTTATTTTGAACTAAAAAAATAGATTTTTACTAAAACAATACTTGTTTCTACGCCTGTACGTAACTGTAGCTACGTACTATACAACTCACATGATGTAATTATGCAAACAGACAAAGACATATTTCGTATTTTTATAGACAATTTCATTTATTTTATGACACAAAATAATAGAGCTGACAAGGTTATCAGAGATAGCGTTGTGTGGTCGATGGGTGCAGGTTTGATTCCTGTTCCTTTAGCCGATATGGTAGCCGTAACTGCCATACAAATAGATATGTTAAAGCAAATAGCCTCTTTATATCAGGTAGATTTTGCCGAAAACCGACTAAAATCTTGGATTGCTGCCCTTTCGGGAAGTGCTATTCCTAAAGTAGGTGCAGGAATTATCAAATTTATCCCAGGTTTGGGTTCGGTAGTTGGTGGGGTCAGTATGGCAGTTTTGTCGGGTGCTTCTACCTACGCTATTGGGCAGGTGTTTGCTCAACATTTTGAGTCGGGTGGTACATTGCTTGATTTTGATGTCGAAAAATTCAAAGATTTTTATCAACGTCAATTTGAAGTTGGAAAGGCATTTGTTGAAAATATGAGCAAAGAAAAAATATTTGGACAATTTAGTAACCCATTTTCCAAAACATCGGCTACAGAAGTGAAAGATGATTTTAGTCCCGAAGTTACAGATGTTCCACAAAAAGACTCTAAAGCACCAAATTCTGCACCAAGTCCCGAAGCCTTGAAAAGGTTGAAAGAATTGACTGAGTTTTTTGAAAAAGGTATGCTTTCGGCAGACGAATTTAAGATGCTCAAAGATAAGATTTTGCGAGAAGGCGAATACAAATAAAGTTACTAAAAAACAAAAAAGTCTTTCTGTAGTAGAAAGACTTTTTTGTATAGGTATTCCAATTCGTTTATTTTTTTACTTGTGCTTCCGAAAAGTCCATGGTTTCTTTGGTCAATTTGTTAGCCGTTAAAAAATCTTGGTACATTTTTCTGTATTTTGGTTCTGTTGGATTTGCTTGAATAAGCTCCTCGTAGGTAGCCATTGCATCTATAAACAAACCATTTTCTTCAAAATAACGAGCAGTAATTAGTTTATTGATATTTTCGTCAGGGTTTGTACAAATTTCTTTCAATTCGCCAGCTACTTTTGCACTTGCCTCTTGGGTTATTTTACGAATTACCAAACCTTTTTCATTTTCTATTATTTTCTCGTCTGCTGGGTTTGTTCCCAAATCTTTTGTTAATGGAACTGCTTTTACGATTAAAGTTTCTTGTTCTAACACTTCACCAGACAATTTCACAATACAAGTCATTTCTTTAGTGTCTTGTTTTGTATAGATTTTGCCATCTAAACCACAAACAAAAACTCTGTAACCTAATATATCAGATTCTTTTGCTGTTTCATCTGGTTTTAAGCACCAACGCAAAGCAAGTGTGTTGCCAAATGTAGTAGTTTCGTAAGCATCTGCATCTGTTGTATTACTTGCTAAAGCTATTTTAGGTATCATCAGTACCATGTCTAAGCCTCTTTCTACCGAACCCGTTTTGTTCATATATTTTGACCTATTTTGGGTTGGTGTTTCTTCGTCATCTTTGGTTAGTTCATTGACTACAAAAGCTGCATATTTGCTGGTTAGGCTTGAGCTTGTATTTTTGGAAGATTGTGCAAGCAATTCTTTGATTTTGTATGTACCTTTTGCGGTCAATTCTAAAGTTTTGCCTGAAGAATTGGATAAACCAAGATACGCACCATCTACAGTAACTGTTTCACTGTCTTTGAGTTTTGCACCAATTTTCAAGGGAACTCCATTTGCTGTGTTATTTCCTTTGCTACCAAATACCTTAAACGCATAATCTTGTGCATATAGCGAAGAACTTACCACCAAAAGTGCAGCACAAGTAAAATATTTCATCTTCATAAAGTTTATAGTTAGATTGTCGTGGAATAAAAAAACATTTTAATTACTGTCGTAAATTTAGGAATTATTTGTATCTATATCAAATTTATAGCAATAATTAACTCTCTCCTCTCTATTTTGTTTAACGTAAAGCCAAAAAAATAGTTACTTTTTATGTACCTTTTTTTATATTTTTGCAAAAAAATCAACTTATACTAAAACTAAAATAATTTTATAAAAAACAGAACATAAAGATGTCATCTTTGAAAAAAAGATGACATCTTTGGATAAAACCAATTAATTTTTAGTATAACATAAATCCAAGTACCAATACATCATCTATTTGGTCTTGTGTTTTTTGCCATTCCACAAAATATTTTTCCAAATACATCGTTTGTTGGGGCATTTCCATTGTTTGTAACTGTGCTAATAGTTTTTTAAATCCAGCTTTTCCTATTTTGCGAATATTTTCGCCTCCAAATTGGTCTTGATAGCCATCAGAAAATAAATAAAAAGTATAATTTGATTTGTTTTTATTATGTATTTCTATTTTTTGGTTCGTAAAATGTCTTTCTTTTTCTTGTTGATAACCACCAATAGCCATCTTGTCTGCTCGCCATTCTTGTAACTGTTGATTTTCAAAAAACAACAAAGAGTTATTAGCACCCGAATATTCTATACAAACACTATTGGTATTTTGTGTAATAGTGAGTAAAGCTATGTCCATGCCATCTCTATTTTCGCTATCGTGTTGATGTAGAGCATTTCTAATGCCTTCGTGCAAAGCATCTAAAATTAAATTTGGGCTACACACTTGTTTATCTTTTACAATTTGATTGAGTAGGGAGTTGCCCATCATACTCATCAAAGCTCCAGGCACGCCGTGTCCTGTGCAATCAGCAACTGCCAAAATAATTTGATTTTCTTCTTGATGTAACCAATAAAAATCTCCACTTACAATATCTTTAGGTTGATAGAAAATACAATAACTTGCAAAAGCCTTTGCCAAATGTTCATCACTTGGTAGAAATGCTTTTTGGATTCTTTTGGCATAACGAATACTGCTTTCTATATTTTCATTTTTCTTTTTGATTTGTGTGTTTTGGGTTTCCAACAAATCTCTATGTTGCATAATTTCTTCGTGGGCTTGCAATAAATTTTCGGCTTGTGCCAACATTTCCTCTTTTTGTTGTTCTAATTCTACATTTTTTAGCAAAATTTCGTTTTGTTTGTCTTCCAAATTTTTATGTTGTTGTTCTATAGCTTGTTTTTGTTTTTGCAATATGTTATTTGTTTGTTGTTTTTGTCTATTATTTTTATACAACCAAAAAGCAAAAATTAGAATCAAAAGCACCATTACAGCACCCAAATATAACAATAAGGTTTGTAATTGAATTTGTTTGTCTTGTACTTGTTGATTTTTTCGTAACAATAGTATTTCACTTTGTTTTTTTTCGGTTTCATAAATAGCTTGTACTTGTTGCATTTTTTGGGTGCTATTGTCATTAAAAATCGAATCTTTGAGGGACGTATATCTTTTGAAATATTGATGTGCTTTTTCAAATTGTTTTTGGCTTTCTGCAATATTTGCCAATGCCAAATATGCCTCTTTTTCCCATTGTTTGCTGCCTGTATGTTGTGCGGTTTGCAAACATTTTTCTGCATATTCTATTGCCAAACTATAGTTTTTTAACAATAAGTACAAATTGGCAATATCAGCTTGATATTCTGCTATTGCGTCTTTATCGTCTAATTTTTCAAAAATTAGTAAAGCCTGTTGTTCATAATTTAATGCCTCTGCATATCGTTTTTGTGCCATAGATACCTGCCCTATGATTCCCAAAGCATACGCAATATTATCTTGTATATCTAATTTTTGACTAATTTTAATAGTTTTAACTTCGTAATAAATAGCACTATCGTAGTTTTGTAATTCTTGATGTACTTCGCCAATATTCAACAAATAAGTAGCCTCATCTACAGATTCTTTGTATTTTTGTGCCAAAAACAAAGATTTTCTATAATATTTTAGTGCCTCTTTCCAATTACCTTGTCGGTAATATAATACGCCTAAATTATTGCTTGCTGAGGAGATGCCTGTATATCTATTTAGTTTTTCATATTCTTGGAGGGCATATATTTGGTATTCGGTTGCTTTTGCATAATCTCCTTGTTGTCTATAGAAAGAACCTATTGCTGCATAAGCACCTGCCAAACCATTGGTGTAATTTAATTTTTGTGAAAGTTCTAATGCCTCTTTACCAACTTCAAATGCTTGGAGGGGTGCCGATTTGCCATGTATTTTTCGTATTTCCAATAAAATTAACACTCTATTACTGTCTTGCCCTGTTTTAGAGAGTAAAGACAATAAAGAATCTAATTTTTTTTGGGCTTGTAGGTTTGTGTAAGGGAATAAAATCAGACAAGCATAGAAAATAAAAAATATAAAGCGTTGCAAAGATTTGAGAGTTTGAGAGATTTTTGTTAAACAAATATAGCTAAATTTATTCCAATTAACGATAAAATATTTTTTTATACGACTTTTGTAGAAAATAGTTATACAAATTAACAAAATTATACCTTGTGTGTGCTTGTAGTGTATCTAATTTTACACTACAAGCATACACAAATTATTAATCTATCATATTTTGATTTTTCTTAAAGAAAGGTAATTTGATTACTTTTGCTTTACAGTCTAATTTACGGATTGGAATTATCAGTTTTGTATCAGGACGGCTATATGCTGCTTTTACATAGCCTAATGCAATGCCTTTTCCTAAGGTTGGAGATTGTGTACCTGAAGTTACTTTTCCGATAACTTCGCCTTTTTCGTTACAAATATCGTAACCACCTCTTGGAATTCCTCTTTCGGTCATTTCCAATGCAATTAATCGGCGTGTTACACCTGTTTCTCTATGTTGCTTGATGATAGTAGCAGCTACAAAATCTTTGGTAAATTTGGTAATCCAGCCCAAACCAGCCTCAATAGGCGAAGTTGTATCGTCAATATCATTGCCATATAAGCAGAAACCCATTTCCAAACGCAAAGTATCTCTTGCTCCTAAGCCAATAGGTTTGATATTCCAAGCCTTGCCAACTCTAAAAATTTCTTTCCAAATAGTTTCGGCATGTTCTTTTGGCAAGTATAACTCAAAACCTCCTGCACCTGTGTAGCCCGTTGCCGAAATAATAATATTGTCAATTCCCGCAAATTTTCCAATTTGGAAAGTATAATATTCCATCGCAGCCAAATTAATATCTGTCAAACCTTGTAATGCACCTGCAGCCATAGGGCCTTGCACCGCAAACAAACAAATATCATCAGAAATATTGGTCATTTCTACTTCTCCCATGGTATTATACTTTTGAATATGTTTCCAATCTTTTTCAATATTAGAAGCATTTACTACAAGCATATATTCATTGTCTTTTATTTTATAGACCAATAAATCATCTACAATACCACCTTGTTCGTTAGGCATACAAGAATATTGTGCTTTGCCATCGGTGAGTGTTGCAGCATCATTTGTTGTTACTTTTTGGATAAGTGCCAGAGCATTTTTGCCTTTTACCATAAATTCGCCCATGTGTGAAACATCAAAAACGCCAACCGCATTGCGTACAGTATGATGCTCGTCAAGGTCAGACGAATAACGTACAGGCATATTATAACCTGCAAAAGGCACCATTTTAGCTCCTAAACTAATGTGTGTATCGTTTAAAGCAACAGTTTTTAAAATTTCGGTAGTTTCCATACTTTCTTCAAGGATTATCAAATTGATATTTTTATGTGTTTTGGCTAAAATTAGTAATTTTTTAGTTTATTTTTCCTAAAAATAGAAATATTATTTAATCTAAGTTCCGTAGTACATAAGTTTGCTACTATTATGCAGTACATTATATATTTTGTAAGGTAAAAAAGAAACTACTTCCTTTTCCTATTTGGCTTTCTACCCAGATTTTACCACCGTTAATTTCTACCATTTCTTTGCACAGCAACAAGCCTAAACCTGTCCCTTTTTCGCCTTCTGTGCCGTAAGAAGTAAAACTTGTTGTATTTTGGAATAATTTTTCTACGGTTTCGGTACTCATTCCTACGCCTGTATCTTCTACGATAATTTGTGTAAATTTTTCTTTCTGGATACTTTTTACGGTAATAGTTCCATTTTTTTTAGTAAATTTTATGGCATTATTCAACAAATTGCGTAAAATAAGTCTTACTTGGTTTTCGTCTGCATATACTTTCACATTTTTTGGAATTTCGTTACGCAAAGTAATTTGTTTGTTTTTTGCTATTTCCATAAAAAGTTCCATATTTAATTCGGTTAAATAATATGGGTTAATAATGGTGCGGCTTGTAGTGATTCCTTTCATTTGGGAGGCAGACCATTGTAAGAGATTTTCTAAAGTTTCGGTAACTCGGCTAACATTGCGTTGTAATTCGGGAATGATAATTTGTAGTTCTTCCTCCGAAATATCATTCGTTGCCATTAAATCTAATACTCCCTTTACACCAATGATAGGACTGCGTAAATCATGCCCAAGTATAGAAAAAAGTTTGTCTTTGGTCTTGTTTACTTGGCTCAAATCTTTTGCTTGTGTTTGAATTTCGAACTTTTGTTGTTGAATTTCTGTGTATGCTTTTTTGATACGTCTATTACTTTGCCAAACTAATAAAATAATAATAATCGTAACGAGTAACGAAAAGAAAACCAAAACCAAAAGCCAATATTGCCGCATAGTTTGAATTACCAACTCTTCTTCCCGTATTTTTTGGTCTTTTGCTAATATTTCTAATTCTTGTTGTTTTTGAACAAGTGCATGATGCGCTATTTCCTTTGCATTTTCTTTTTTATACAAACTATCTTTAGATTGATAAGATTCTAATAAATATTTGTAAGATTCTTGATATTCTTTTCTTGCCGCATATACCTCTGAAAGTATCAAACTTTCTTCTTCCATTGCACCTATTTTGATAATATTTCTTGCTGCATTATACCCTTTTTTGGCAAAATACAGGGCAGAATCTAAGTTTTTCTCTTTTAAATATGTTTTGGCAAGATAAGAATATACAAAATAGCCTGAAGTTAATTTATTTTCTTCATAAATTTTTATTGCTTGTCCACTAACTATTTTTGCTTTTCGATAATCTTTCTGTAGGTAATGAATATAGGCAATTAGTCGCAAACTTATCACTGCATCTAATTGTTGTTTGGCTTGTTGTCGAAATTTAAAAGATTGTATAGCATAGTCTAAAGCCTGTGGCAATTTTTTTAGATTGACACAGGTATTGCTTGCAGATAATAATGCAAAGCCTAAGCCTTTATAATTTTTTAGTTGTTCAAAAATATGAATAGCTTTTATATTATAGTCCAAAGCCATTTGGTAATTCTCTTGAAAACCATAAATTGTACCTATGTTGTTATAGGCGTAGGCTATTTGCGTAGAATCCTTTACTTTTTCTGCTAATTTCAGGGCTTGGTCATAACATTCCAAAGATTTGCTATGCTCTCCTACATTGCGATAAACTACTCCCATTTTGTTCCAAATATCTGCTTCGCCTTTTTCATAAGACAAGGTATGGGCTAATGCCAAACCCAAGTTGCCATATTTTAGGGCATTTATTGTATTAGTATTACGAAGGAGCCAACAAAGATTTGCATATATTTTTACTTTATTTGTATCATTTTGAGTTACCTCCACAATTTCCAACAAACTATCCAATTCGGATTGTTGGGCAAAAAGCGTAGATAGACTACAAAAGAGAAATAGAAAGAGAAATACACAATTTTTTTTCATAAAGTTACTTACTAAAATATGTGTGGCATTGGGAATAAACAATAAAAATAGTTATTATTAGGTATGATACAAAAAATAAGCTAAAAAAATAAAAATATAATACTGCTATGATTGCACAATAAAATATACATTGTCTATTGGAATATGTTATATACCACAAATTAGTTGCAAAACAAACAAATAAGTACCTAATAAACAAATAAAGGGGTTTTAAATAGGTTTTCCGTATCAAAATTTTAAAGTAAGGTTTATGTAATAAAATTCGTCTTACTGCTACAATATTGAACACAGATAACACAGAACAGGCAGATTTGCACAGTTTTTCTACTTATATTACCTTCATTAACTTATAGT
>JBIKRY010000218.1:0-8326 GCA_044348925.1 Bernardetiaceae bacterium | reverse complement strand
GATAATTAAAAGTTTTTCTATAATTTGCCAACTCTTGACAGAAAGGTCTGAACTATATTTTTTGATTCGCATTCACAAATATAGCTACTTTTTGTCAAGAAATTTTTAACTCAAACAGCTTCTAAGTAAATTACAATAGGAGTGCCATTTTTAAACTTTCCAACAGTTCCACTGCTAATCGAGACTTGGAAAGTCTTGATTAGCAATGAATTACATAAATTCATTTAATAAACATAACTATTTGATTTTCAGTTACTTATAAAAAATGGCACTCACATTTTAATAAAATTAGAAATAAATATTTGAATTTGCTTAGAAATAAAAACACTTAGCAAGGCAGGTATTTATAAATAGTTTTGCTTACCTTTGTGCAAATTAAGTTTACATAATTTAGTTACAAAAATTCAATGAAACCATCAATCCCAAAAGGCACAAGAGATTTTTCTCCCGAACAAGTTGCCAAAAGAACCTATATTTTTACTACCATTCGCAAAACTTTTGCCCGTTATGGCTTTCAACCTATAGAAACGCCAACTATGGAAAATTTGTCGACTTTAACAGGCAAATATGGCGAAGAAGGCGACCAATTACTGTTTAAAGTCCTTAATTCTGGCGACTTTTTGCGTGGCGAAAAAGACACCAGCAATTACAAAAAACTGACTCCACAAATTTCTGAAAAAGGATTGCGGTATGATTTGACCATTCCTTTTGCAAGATACGTAGTGATGCACCAAAACGAAATAGCTTTGCCATTTCGCCGTTATCAAATTCAACCTGTTTGGCGTGGAGATGCCCCGCAACATGGTCGTTATCGGGAATTTTACCAATGTGATGCAGATATTGTAGGCTCAAATTCTTTGCTAAATGAAGCAGAATTACTACAAATCTATGACGAAGTTTTTACAAATTTGGGAATTGAAGTGGTGATAAAACTTAATAATCGTAAAATTTTGCAGGGCTTGGCAGAGGTAGTTGGTTTGCCAGATAGAATGATGGATATTACGATTGCGATTGATAAATTGGATAAAATAGGGGAAAACGGCGTAAAAGAAGAATTAGCTACCAAAGGAATTGGTGAGGAACAGTTTGTAATTATTAAGGAGTTTTTTGCTACTAATTTTGAGGATTTACATAAATTTTTTGCCAATTCTGAAGTAGGTAAAAAAGGTATAGAAGAATTAAACACTATCTTAAAATTAGCAGGAAATACAAAAATTCATAATAAAGTAGCAATAGACTTAACTTTAGCACGTGGTTTAAATTACTACACAGGTTGTATTTTCGAGGTAAAAGTAGCACCCGAATTAAACGTAAAAATGGGAAGTATTGGTGGCGGAGGTCGTTATGACGACTTGACAGGCGTATTTGGTTTAAAAGGCATTTCGGGGGTTGGAATTTCGTTTGGTGCAGATAGAATTTATGATGTTTTGGAAGAACTTCGTTTATTTCCAACTTCAAGTGGCGAAACTACTAAAATTATGTTAATTTGTTTTGATGAAATGGCACAAAATTATGCTTTTGGCGTGGCAAAAAGTTTACGCAATGCCGACATCAACACCGAAATTTATGCAGACCTTGCCAAGATGAAAAAACAAATGGAATATGCCAACAAACGCAATATTCCTTTTGTAGCTATTATTGGCTCGGAAGAAATAGAAACAGGAAAATTGACCTTGAAAAATATGCAAACTGCCGAGCAAGAAAAATTGACCGTTGCCGAAATTATTGCAAAATTTCAAGCATAATTTTATAGGTAATTTTATAGTGCCATTTTATTCCGCACACATCTATTTAGTATGCGGAATAGACTGCACTACAAAACTTAAAAAGCTAATTGATATTGCAACACAAACATTCCTTTTCGTTCTACTTGCACCAAATCTCTATTACTATTGCCATTAAATATAGGTCTATTTTGGTAATCTAAAGAAATTTTTGCGTTGTGTCCTTTTATTAACCAATTGATACCACCATGCCACATCAACATATTTTCTTTAAATGCTTGATAATTAGACGTTTGCATACCAAAATAAAGCATCAAAGTTCCTTGATTTTTTAGCAAATCATTTTTAAATTTGTAACCAGCCTGCCAATAAATACTGTTTCCTGTGCCGTCCATTGCAAAAGCATTTCCCGAACCTGTAAAAGTTGTTTTGCCTGCAACTGTATTATTGGCGGTATTTGCAGGATTCATTACCCCCAAATTCCTAATATAATTTTGCCCAAAATCACTATGTAAAAAAATAGCATAAATAGTTAGCGAAGTTCCTGTAGCTTTGTTGAGAGGTGCATCATAAAAAACATCTACCGAAAATTGTTGCATAGCAGTTTGTACGGTGTCTTTGCCCGACAAATACCACATCGCATTAGGCTGATAGGCAAATCCTGCCCCAATATTCAATATTTTTTTTGTGCCAAAATACGTACCATTCATATAAGGCGTAGTATTTGCCTCTTGGTCAAAAAATTGGTAATTGAAATAGCCACGATAACTAATTTCAGGAACTTTTAGGGTATAAGTAGCCATATTTTCGCCATTTGGCAATTTATTGGTCAAAGGCGGTGGCGTAGAATTTGCGGTTTGTGTCGTAAAAGGTTGTGCAATAGAAACTCTGTAGTCTAATTTGCCGAGTTTTCCTTTTGCAAATACTCCGAGTTGTCGCACAAATTGGTCGCTAATATCATTAGTTATTTGTTCAAAAATAGGTGCATCTAAAGACATAGTAGTGCCTACAGAAGGAGAAGAAAAACGAGCTAAAGCATTCCAACCTGTTAACCCTGCTCCAATACTCAAATGTTTTTTGATAAAAGCATATTCACAAGTGGCATCATGCAAAAAAATATTTACTTTTCGAGCTGAGGAAAAAGTGAAATTATTTTGTCCAAATTGTGCATAAAAAAAGATTCTATCTGTCATTTGTCCCAAAAACTGAATCCGAGTTCTCCGCAAACCAACGTCAAACGTATTGTCTTGCGGATTGCCAAAAATAGCTGTTCCTGCATTATTTTCGGTATATCGTACCCATGCCTGATTGAGAAAAGTTAATTTAATATAATTAGAAGCATCATCATTTAAAGCAAACTTTATTTCATTATTTTTGAAACTTGGCATTGCAATATTTGGCAAATTGCTAACGGTTTGTGCGGTGCTAAGCGAAGTCGTGGCACAAAAAAGCACCAAAAAGTACATCAATAAATCAATAGAGCTATTTTTCATATTTTTAGTTTTTGCAATTTTACACAAGCAAAGCCACAAAAAAATAAAAATACTGCTTAATCTTGGCTTAGAAATAGAGATGAAATAAAATATATGCAATAAGATGTATAAAATAGAAAATATAACGCAGTGGTTATCAAGTATTTATATTTTAGAAAATAGTAATTTATGTAATAACATGGTATAATCTAAGTTGTGTAGTAGTCTTTTTAGCTTTGGGAAAAATATATCACAAATATTAAGTTTTAATGAGAGAGAAAATATCAATACTTATAAATTTTCCATGTTTTATTTTGTAATCTTTCATCGTGCCTTCATGTGTAAAACCGACTTTGCGTAACAAATCCTTTGAAAATTGATTTTGTGTTTCGATAAAAGCCTCGATGCGGTGCAAACCTAATTCCTCAAAAGCGTAGCCTATAATATTTGGTAGAGCTTCGGTCATAATACCTTGATGCCAATAGTCGGGCATGAGCCAAAATTCTATTTCTGCTTTTTTGTGTTGTTTGGAAATGTTGTAGAAACCACAAGCCCCCAAAAACTCGGTTTTGTTGTGAAATCCAATGCCCCACCATACGCCTTTTTGCTCTCGCAATAAGGTATCAAACCACTCAAAGTGCATCTGTGCATCTGCCAATGTATGGAACTCTACGCCATAAAATCGTACAATATTGTTATGTTCCTTGCCAGCAAGTCCGCTATACATTTGTTTGCTTTGTCCTGCAATAATTGGGCGAAGTATAAGTTGTTTGGTTTTGATAGAAGGATAATCCATATTTTTTGGTTTGTAGAAAAATTACTAATAAATTAGACAATATAGCATAATTTTATTTTTATGCTTGTCTAATACGCTAAAATATAATTCAAAGTTATACAAAAAAATGGATAAATAAAAATACGCAAAAATATTATAGATTTTCGACATCAAAATTTTTACGAAGTAATGATAAGTTGCATAGTAGTACGGAACTCCAGTTCCGTACTTGATTTATTGCGTAAATAAAACACTTTAGACCAAAATAAATAGATTTTTAGCTAAAATAGACTTGCTTCTACGACTGTACGTAGCTGGAGTTATTTGTTACGCAATTTACATGATTGAGCCAAATAAAAGTTAATTTTTTATAAACATTCGCCTTGTAATTCATAATGATTTGGTGCTAATATTTTTTTTAGTAGCTTTGCAACCACTAAAAAAAAATATACATTCTACAAATTTTGGCAAAGCTACGTAGTTACATTTTGTTTGGTATTACTTTTTGTTAATACTTTGATTACCAATCCATACGTTATCAAAAAACTAAAAAAATATTCTTACTACCCATTGCCAAATTCTTTTTCAATAGTTATGCTAAAAAATAGTTTTTTATTCGTTTTAATGCTCTTTTTCTGTTTTGCTACCCAACAAGTATTGGCACAAGCAGGAAACTCCCCATATTCACGTTTTGGCTTAGGCGAAAATGCAGACCGAGGTGGTATTTATAACATGGGCATGGGTGGCATTGGCATTGCTTCGGCAAGTCAGGCTTATGCCAATGTGCTAAATCCCGCCTTATTGGTTCGCAATAAACTTACGTGCTTTGAGGCAGGTTTTTGGGCAGAAACAAAAAATCTTGTTACCAACACAGAGCTACAAGCCACCCAATCGGGCAACTTAGGCTATCTTGCTATTTCGTTTCCTGTTGCTCGAAAAGTAACTCTTGCTTTTGGACTTACGCCTTACACAAGTATCAATTATACCAACAAAGAAACCGAATTAAAAGCAGGGACTCCTTCGTATGTGGTATATACATACAGAGGCACAGGTGGCATCAATCAAGGATATGTAGCTACAGGCGTAGAACCTATCAAAGATTTGTATTTGGGTTTGCGAGTAAATTACAATTTTGGCGTTATCAAAGAACAAACCCAATCCTATGTAGATGACGGACAAAGTAGCTACAAACTACAACTACTACAAAGAAATAATGTTGGAGATTTTTCTTTCCGTTTGGGGGCAAATTATCGCAAAAATGTAGCAAAAGAAAAGTTTATCAATGTAGGAGCTACCTATGATATGGCTGCTAATATTTCTACCAATAATTTTGCTGCCTATCAGTGGCTTACGCCTTCAGATGGTGTACTTTATACCGATACGATTTCTAATGCAGGAAGTTTGAGCAAAATTCCTGCAAAATATGGCGTAGGAATAAGTTTTGAAAAACCATTTCATTACTTAGTAGGATTTGATTTTAGCACCCAAAATTGGCAAAACTTGACCTTAAATGGAGCTAATACTTTTCAAGTAGCATTTGGAGGGGAATGGACTCCAAATCCTAATTCTATTGATAATTATTTTAAACGAATTTCTTTTCGGGCAGGTATCAATTATGCACAATTACCAACTGTGATTAAAGGAACACAATTAGACGAAAAATCTGTTTCTATTGGTTTTTCAGCACCTGTTATGCGTGGAATTTCGAGTTTGAATATGGCTTTTGTCTTAGGGCAACGAGGCACTTTGGAAAATAACCTTATTCAAGAAAACTTTTTTAGAGTCAATCTTGGGCTAACTGTTAATGACCAATGGTTTGTTAGACGCAGAATCAACTAAAGTAAAAAAAAGTTGCTTACTATGTAGTAAGCAACTTTTTTTAGCCATTTAGTAGCTTGTGGACTACTATTTTATGGCAAACTCTTATCCTTATTGCATCTCAAAATTTTTGACTTGTACCAACGAATCATTCAAATACACATCACATTTATATTTTCCTTTGAACCAAGGACGAGCCAAAGAAAATGGAAAATCAAAACTTGTTTGGATAGAATCAGTCGTTTGGTCTAACACTCTTACTTCAAAATTTTCGTATCCTTCGGCTGCCACAGCAATCAAACCAACACGAATCTTTGCACCAGCTTGTTTTTGATTGGTGCTTACTACGCAATGAAATGTTTGGGCATTGGCATCACAAATTTCTGTATTTGTTCCTATTTTTCCATCTTTATCTGTTGCAATGCTGACATTGCTGATAGCTAAAATTTGCGTATTGGTTTCTTTCTCTTGTTTGCAAGATACTACTAAAAATAGTAGCAAACTTGTAACAACATATTGTATAGATTTTGGGAATAACATATTTTTGATAAATTTATTTGCCCCGCAAACTTATACAATGTTTTTTATTCTACCAACCTCTCGATGAATAAGATACAATGACAACAAAATAATTTATTGATTATCAATTACTTACATAAAAAAAAGTATGTTTTATTTTTATTCTTATTTCTTTATTTAGGTTGCATAGTAGTACGAAACTCCTGTTCCGTACATGATTTACCAAATTAAACACACATTTTAGAACAGAGTTTAATAAAAAAACCTCTGTTTCTACAACTGCACAGAACTGGAGTTCCGTACTACTAATACTACGTAACTCACATTTTTTAATTTATTTTGAAATAGCCTTGAGCAGGTTTTTTTAGTAACATTAGCTAATTTTGGCAAAGCCATTGCAAGCATAGAAAAGAAATAATTATTCCTACATATTCCAAAATATTCATATTTTTTTTATTATTTTTGCAATACTATGTGTATAAATAGTTTGTTTAAAACTTGTATAATTTTTATTAAATACTTGTTTATCACCTACTTATCCAATACATACATACCTATCTATGTTCTAACTTATCTGCAAAAATGAAAAAACCGTACAACTTCTTTTTTTATAGCATCTTTTGTCTGTTCCTATTTTTTAGCACTACTATTTATGGGCAAGGTGCTACTTGTACCGTATCAGCTCCTTTGTGTGCTTCGAGTCCTTCGACTTTTCCTGCGGGAGTCAATACAGGCAATGCACCCGCAGGCCCGAATTACGGCTGTTTATCTACCCGTCCTAATCCTGCTTGGTATGTTTTGCAAATTGCAACTTCAGGCAATGTTACCTTAAATATTACCTGCTCGCCTTCACGAGATATAGATTATGCTATTTGGGGGCCTTTTGCACCAAGTGCCGATTTGGCAAGTATTTGTGGCTCGAATATGGGAGGTTTGGCACCTGTAGCTTGTGATTATAGCGTGGCACCAGGGGGCATAGCTAATTTGACAGGCGTAACTGTAGGCTCTATTTATATGTTTTTGATTACCAATTATTCTAATTTGCCTACAAATGTTACCGTAACACAATCAGGAACTGCTACCACAAATTGCAATTTGGTAGCCTCCAATGCACTTGATTTTGATGGCACAGATGATTTTGTTACCTTACCTAATGGAATTAATTTGGCTAATCAATCTTTTACTGTAGAATTTTGGGCTAAAAGGTCGGGTACAAATAGCGAAGATATTGCACTGTCGCAAGGCTCTGCTACTACTAACAATGGCTTACAAATGGGTTTTAAAGCTGATAATTCTTTTTATAGTTCTTTTTTTGGAAGTGATTTGACTGTAAATAATTCTCTTTCCGACAATAATTGGCATCATTGGGCAATGACTTATGACGCAAGTATTGGCGTAGGCATAGATAGGAAAATATATAGAGATGGAGTTTTGGTGGCAAGTGATGATGCCCCCGCCAATTATGGAGGAACAGGGCAAATAGTGCTTGGAGATTGGAATACCAATCCTCTCAATAATTCGCAATTTAAAGGGCAATTAGACGAATTACGATTTTGGGATACTGCCAGAAGTCTTTGCGAAATTTCTTCATTTAAAGATGCAAATTTAGTAGGAACTGAAGTAGGTTTATTGGCTTATTATAATTTTAATCAAGGCATTGCAGGAGGCTCTAATATTGGTGTGAATACTTTAATTAATCTTACTCCTGCGGGTGCTGCCTTACATGGTAATTTGAGTAATTTTGCTTTAAATAATGCCGTTTCTAATTGGGTTTCGCATGGCATTAGTGGCGGTATCAATGGAGATATTACTGCACCAACTATTACTTGTCCAAGCAATGTTACTACGCAAGTAATTGCTGGAACTTGTGCTGCTACTGTAGCAAATATCGATGCAATAGCTACAGATAATTGCGGAGTAACCTCTATCACATGGGCAAAAACAGGAGCTACTACCGCAAGTTCACCTTCTACAGGCATAAATTATGCAAGTGCAACAAGTTTTAATGCTGGAGTTAC
>JBIKRY010000217.1:0-8329 GCA_044348925.1 Bernardetiaceae bacterium | reverse complement strand
ATCTTCAATTCTGTTGCTTCTACGCCACTATTTGGAATTTTTAATCCTTTTTTTATCAATACATTTAGCAATTTTCCTTCAAGTTTAATGCCTTGTGTAGTTTGTAATGCTAATTGTATAATTGGTGCAATTTCAGCTTTCTCCACTTTAAAGTTAATTGTTTGGTTTTCTAAAGTTAAGTTGGTTAAAGTTGCAACTTCGGCAGGATTTACCTTGTAATTAAATTCCAAATTTAGCCTAACTTCAGGATTTCCTTGCGTATTGACTACCCACAATGCCTGTGTAGCTATCAGTGCCAAATAAGGCGTATGAAATTTATATTCTTTTTCGCCACTAATAGTTAGTTTCTTTTCTTTATCTGGAAGATTGGCAACTAATTCGTCTGTCAAAGTCGCCAAGTAATCTGTGCTTGGTTTGAAACTCATTTCGGGGGAAAAAATAAGCCTACGTTTCGAATCCCATTTGAATTTCCCTTTTACTTCAGGACTAAATTTGATATATTCGGTGGATACCCATTTATCGATTAAAGTGTCGTGTGGCAAATCTTCGCTAAATACAAATTCTAAATTCTGTTGCAAATTAATTTCATTTGCAAAGTTGCGACTTTGTAATTCTACGGTATCTCCCGAAAAAGGAGATTTACAAGCATAAATGCTTGCTAAGAAAATAAATAAGGAAATCGCAAATAGCTTTCCGAGATAATAACTAAAATAATTAGTAAACTTACTGTTTAAAAAATTGGTTTTCATATATTTAGGTTTGTGAATTTTTATGTTGGAGATTTGGCAAATGAAGTAAAAAATATCAAGTAAAGTTTTAATTTGTATAAGTAATTGCCAAACAATACCTATATGTAGTAAGCTACCCAAAGGCGAATATACTTTTAGTTGCTGTTGGTACTTATTTTCGCAAAAGTTACATTTTTTTTAGAGAAAAACAATAAGAAAAGTAAATTTATTTTGAGCTATTAAGAATGCGGAAAAAATCTCTAATAAATTTTGTTTTGGGGTGTTAAGTATCTGAAAATCAAGTATTTAAAGGGAAAATTTAGTGTTACTAACAAGTCTGTGCGTAGCTGGAGCTACACACTACTATTACACAACATATATTCAGGCATAGACTTTAGTATAATTTTCTATTAGCATTTGCTATTTTACCTAAAACAAAACTTTCCAAGTCTTGGAAGATTTGGAAAGTTTTGTTTTTTACATTTCTACTTTTGATAGTCCAAAATTTAGAATTTACAAGTAATGCTTGCTATTTTATTTCGCTATTTCCTTATTTGTCTGTTCATTTACGATTGCCTTTTGTAGTTTGGAAGTTTGAAAATCCATAATATCATAAATAATTGCAATTAACAATAAAAGCAATGGGGCTGCAAATGCCTTGAAAAGATAACGAGAAAATAAAAAACCTCCTCCAATAGCACCTAAAAAAAAGCATAGTACAATAACTACGTGCAATATAAATTTGCGTTGTAATTTTGGCATACTTTCTTCAGGTGGTCTTGTAATAAGTTTGGCTGCCTCAATACCAATGTCTGTAAATAAGCCTGTTAAGTGTGTAGTACGTACTACCGAACCCGAAACTTGTGTTACTGTACCATTTTGCAAACCCATTGCCAACAATAAACTACCTGCAAAAAGTTGAATCATTCCATCACTATAGTCATAATATTTATCGCCAAAATAAGCTACGCCAAATAAAATTAGCATTACCAAAATCAATGGAATGGTATGTGCAAAGCGTGGTTGCCTACGTCCTACAAAATCTACTAAAATAGCCGACAAAAAAGAGCCGAATAAAAAAGCAAACATCCAAACCATTTTCATATAAGATGCCTGCCAACGAAAAGCCACTATTTCATTTGCCAATACTGCCACGTGTCCTGTTACATTGGTTGTAAGCACGTCAAAGGCAAAAAAACTTGCAGAATTTACTGCACCAGCTGCCGTAGATAGAATCGATGCTACCCTTAAATCATGCTGAAATTTGCGTGTTTGACCATTATTAAGCATGTTGTTGTGTGTTTGCTTGAAAAATATATCACAAATTTTGCTATTTTATAGCTTGCAATTTGTAAGTAGCTATAAGCAAAAGATATTCCATTCAAAAATATCTGTGCATATTTTTAAAATTAATTAAAATTTATACTTTTCAATTATGCAAATTCTAATAACATTCTTTTTCATTAGGAAAATCTTTGCTTTTTACATCTCCAATATATTTTTGTACGGCTTCGGTCATTATGGTATGCAAATCAGCATAACGGCGTAAAAAACGAGGCTTAAATTCTTTGTTGATACCAAGCATATCGTGAATTACCAGCACCTGCCCGTCCACATCTTGCCCTGCACCAATGCCTATGATTGGAATTTTTATTTCTTGTGCCACTTGTTTTGCCAATTCAGAAGGAATTTTCTCTAATACAATCGCAAAACAACCACAATCTTGCAAAACTCTTGCATCTTCGAGGAGTTTTTGTGCCTCTGCATCTTCTTTTGCACGTACAGAATATGTCCCAAATTTGTAAATAGACTGTGGTGTAAGCCCCAAATGCCCCATGACAGGCACTCCAGCACTCAAAACTCTATCTATAGACTCTTTGATTTCGCTACCACCTTCCATTTTTACGGCATGTGCAGCAGCCTCTTTCATTATGCGAATTGCAGACCGCAAAGCCTCCAGAGAATCTCCTTGATACGTACCAAAAGGCATATCTGCTACCACAAAAGCCCGACTAACTGCCTTCGTAACCGAACTTGTATGGTAAATCATTTGTTCCAAAGTTGCAGGTAAGGTGGTTTCATTTCCTGCCATTACATTAGAGGCAGAATCTCCCACCAAAATAATATCAATGCCTGCATTATCAATAATTTTTGCCATCGAGTAATCGTAAGCAGTAAGCATAGAAATTTTTTCCCCCCGATTTTTCATCATTTGGAGTTGGTGTGTGGTAATTTTTTTTATTTCTTGGTGAACAGACATCAGAATATAGGTTTTAGATTTTGTTGAATAAAATATAACTTATTGCTAATCAAGTAATTACAAACATATAATTTTTTGTAATTATTTGTAAACTTTTTATAAGCTGTGCAATATTAGTTTTTTTTGTTTAAAACACAAAAAATGTATTTAATCTAAGTTCTGTAGCAACTATGTAGTTACCTTCAGGCAGAGTTACCTAAATAAAATATATGATTACTAATTTTCTGCAAATTATCCTTTATTTTTGTATCATCTCGTCATTGAGCCATATTCCTCGTTTCTTTTTGCCATTTTTTTGTTGTAAAATTCCTTCTCCATTTCGCAAATCATCTTTCCAATTTCCTAAATAAATTATACCATTTGCATAACGCATTTTACCATAACCATTTCGTTTTCCTTTCTCCCAATTTCCTTCATAACGGTCTTTGTTGGCATATATATACGTGCCAAGTCCTTGAAAAACATTGTTTCGCCATTGTCCTGCATAGCTACTTTGGTCTGTCCATTGACAAACTCCGTAGCCGTGTCGCAAATTATTTTTAAATCTTCCATAATACCAGCAACCACTTGCTAAAGAAAGTCTGCCTTTGCCTGCCAAAAGTTCGGCTTTGAAAGTTCCACGATATTTGCCTATACTTGCCAACATTTCACCATAGCCATTTTTACAATTTCCTGTCAAGCACTGCCCAAAAAATTTGTTTTTTAGCACCAACATTGGCGAATCCATCTGTAGTTGGACACTTTGCAAAAGTCTTTTGGCATTAAAATAAAAAATCTGTTGATAAATACTATCTTGATATACCCAAAAAAAATGTTTATGCTCCTCATCTATAATTTCTCTTTTTTCTTTAGGCTCTCCAAAAAGGTGTAAAATTTGTTTTTGGTCGGTATTAGGTTTAATAAAATTGGTAATAGAAGGTAAAAAATCAAAAACTCCTCCTCGCAACAAATCTATTTTTTGTAAAAATCCATATTCGTCAAAAAATAGATTTAATTTTCCATTATTAAATTTATAAACTTGGTGGTCGTGCAACAACTGAATTATTTTGTAGCCTTTGTCTTTGGCGTAATTATCAATGACTAATTTTAAGGCTTCGTGTGTTTTATGCTTGCCAATAATTTGGTATAGCAAATCTGTTTGTAGATACATTTCGCCCTTAAAACTACCCCTTTCCCAAATTCCTCTTTGTTTTGCTGTGCCATTTTTGTAGGTCATAGTTCCTTGTCCATCTTGCAAATCGTGCAACCAATAGCCATTATATACATCTCCATTTGCAAACGTAGCAATACCTTTGCCATGACGTTGCAAATTTTTCCAATTTCCCTCATATTTATCTCCGTTTCGGGACAAATATATTCCAAAACCATCTTTACAATTTCCTACAATGCAATGATTGGTAGAAATAATAATTTTTTCGACTGTTTTTTTGAATACAATACTAAATTCTACTTTGGCTATTTGGTACACCAAAATATTTTCGTATATTTTAGTAGGCTTTCCTAATTTATTAATTGTAACTGCTCTATTATCTTCAAAAGTTAAGTTTTTTAATAGTTTTTGTGAAAATTTGCTAAATTTGATTGTTTCTTTTGCATAAGATTCTACTACATTGGTATCATATAAAATAATTTTTTCTACTATTTGATTAGACATTTCTATCTGAAATCCTCGCAAAGGGCAGCTATAAATGGTATTGGTTTCTGTAGTGCTTGTAGTTTCTTGTTGGTTGCAATAGGCAAATAGTTTTTGTACTTCTTTGTCGGTGATATTTTTGCCAATCAAAGTGCCAAAAAATTCTGCTTGGAGGAGGTTTTCGGGGTTTTGGTTGTTCGTTTGTTGTGCATATAGGTTATTAGCAAACACAAAAGTATAACTCATTACAAGTAATTGCCAAAATTTTAGTTTTGTAAAACAAGTAAAATAACTTAAAAATGTATTTTTAGGAGAAATTTCCATATTTTGCTAATATACCTTAAATAAATATATTTTAGGTTTTCGTAGGTAACTTTCTGAAAATATAAATAGAGTTTATGAATAATTGTTGTAGCATAGCCTTCAGCCTGTGATTTAATTACTTGATTTTCAGCACGTTAAAGGCACAGACTAAAGTCCAATGCTACAGGCTGAAGGCTATGCTACAGACTAAACTCGAATGCTACATACTTTAATAATCTCTATTATAGCTTTTATTTTTTCCATTCGTAGCAACCTGCATCAGGTTGCAAATCTCTTGGCACACATAGTATATCATTCGCTATATTTAGGTTTTTTCCCATATTTATTGCAGGACTCAAAGAATCTAAAGCAAAATACTCTTTTCCTTGAAAACTTCTTTTTTGCCCTTTAAATAAAGGAAATCGCAATGCTTCGTTGCTAAAATTATCATTTATCGGCGAAGTTTTATTTGCAATACCATAGATATTAAGATTAGTAGTAGAAGTTCTTAGTAAGTTGTTATTCAATTTGATTTTTGTGTTTGCGGCTGTATTATTTGCAATGAAAAACTCCTCTTTAAAAGTTCCCCACACAATACTATTTTCCATAGTTAGGTCTAAATCTGCCGTTTCGGTAATTTCTTGTCCTGTATTGGTTTTGCCTGTAACAAAATTTTGCCAACGAATGGTAGGCGTTGTATTGGCTGGAGTTCGTTGCAAATTGACCAAAGTACAATGTTGTAAGGTATAATTTCCACCTCGCAAAACATCAAAAGTACGTTGAAAACAGTTATTTATCAGCACATTTTGCATCAAAATATCGGAATCTACTGCAAAAATTCCTGTTTGACTCATATTTTCTATTTTTGTATTTTTGAGGGAAATATCAGGAATTGCATCTTTATCAAAAATAGCCACATACAAACCAAAAATTCCATTCCTAATTTCTGTAAAATTTATTTCTGCTCCTTGACTATCCACCGTAAAAAAAATGCCCTGCCACTGCCCCGCCAAATCTGAAAAATCTCCGTCATTTCTACTTCCTGTTATTTTTATTGGTTTGTCGCAAGTGCCATTCATGATTAATTTTCCTTGCACAAGTATTTTTGCGTTTGGGTTCATATAAATTGTCGTACCTGCTTCTATTGTCAAAGAACCTGTACCTAAAATACGTAGAGAATCTGCAATAATATATGGTTTTATGCCCGACCAAATCGTAGGTTTTGTAATTTCTATAGAACTTTCTTTGTTGGTATCTTGCCCCCAAGCCCATAATTTTACGTGCTGTAGGTTGTTATTGGTGCTAAATAGAATAGAATCACGCATTAATAATGGCAAATCTTGCTTGCTTGTTGGTAGATTGGCAGTAATTAAAATCAAAATACTATCCTTACCCAAAATTCGCAATTTGTCTTTTGTATTAGTAATTTCTCCGTTGATGATAAGGGAATAAGGCGACAAGTTATCTTTTCCAAGTCTAATATTTGTTACTTCTACAGCATTTGTATTGTTATTGTAAACAATTACACGCCGCGTAATACTTTTGGTTTGGGTAAAAATGGTATCAAAAAAAATAGTATCTTTCGAAAAACTAAGTTTTGCATTGCTATTGCTTGTGAGGATTTCGTCTTCCAAACGACAAGCATAAAAAAAAGTTAGCAATGAAAAAAATAATAGTAGGTTTTTGGAATTTTTTGTCATAAAAAGGCATATAAATTGGGTAGTACATATAGCATTTATTTTAGGCTTTACAGATTAGCAAATAAAATAGGCTTTCCAAGTCTTAGAGACTTGGAAAGTTTTTTTACTTAAAAATATCGCACTGCAATCTTTCAAAATATAAATCTGCAACAGAAATTTTATAATAAGCAAATATTCCTACTCTTTTTCCAACAACTGTTTATCCAAATACACCATCAAAATAGACACATCAGCAGGCGAAACGCCACTTATGCGAGAGGCTTGCCCAATAGTTTCGGGGTGAATTTTTTGCAGTTTTTGGCGAGCTTCGGCAGATAAGGCACGAATTTGCATAAAATCAAAATCGGCTTTGATTCTATAGCTATCCAAAGTTTTTATTTTATCTGCTAAGGTATTTTCTTTTTCAATATAACTGTCGTATTTAATCAAAATTTCGGCTTGTTGAATAGCCTCTGCACTGTGTTTTGCAATAAATCCACCAATTTCGGGGTGCATTTCTTGCAATATTTTCATATCTATTTCAGGACGTTTGAGCAAAGCAATAGCTTTTGATTTATAGACCAACTCGGCACTATTTCGGCTTGCAAGTTCTGCATTAATTTCGTTTGGTTGCACACTTTTTTGTGTCATGTAATTGATTAAGGCATCTGTTTGTGCTTTTTTCAAAGCTACTTTTGCTCGGCTGGTTTCTGTTGCCAAACCCAAATCAAAACCTTTTTGTGTCAATCGCAAATCTGCATTATCTTGTCGCAACAAAATGCGGTATTCTGCCCTCGAAGTAAACATTCTGTAGGGTTCTTCTGTGCCTTTATTTACCAAATCATCAATCAATACGCCAATATACGCCTCCGACCTTGCCAATACAAATGGTGCTTTTTCGTGAACTTTGTTGTGTGCATTGATGCCCGCCATAAGTCCTTGACAAGCAGCTTCTTCATAGCCTGTTGTGCCATTGATTTGTCCTGCAAAATATAGATTTTCTATCAAATGCGTTTCCAACGTCATTTTTAGTTGTGTTGGTGGAAAATAATCGTACTCTATAGCATAACCAGGTCTAAACATTTTTGCATTTTCAAAACCTACTATTTTTCGCAATGCTTTATATTGTACGTCTTCAGGCAATGAGGTCGAAAAACCATTTACATACACTTCTACAGTATCCCAACCTTCTGGCTCTACAAAAATTTGGTGGCGGGTTTTGTCTGCAAAACGGTTTACTTTATCTTCTACCGAAGGGCAATATCGAGGTCCAATAGATTTGATAGTGCCATTAAACATTGGCGACCTGTCAAAACCCGATTTTAAAGTTTCGTGTACGTCTTCATTGGTATAGGTAATAAAGCAACTTCTTTGTTTGCTAAGTGGCTGTGTTTCGTCTGAATAGGAGAATTTGGAGGGAGGATTGTCGCCAAACTGTTCTTCCATTGCTGCATAATTTATGCTACGTCCATCAACTCTTGGAGGAGTTCCTGTTTTCATTCGTCCTGCTTCAAAGCCTAATTCTATAAGTTGTTCGGTAATTCCTGTTGCTTGTTTTTCGCCTGCACGTCCTCCGCCAAATTGTTTTTCGCCAATGTGAATCAGTCCATTGAGGAAAGTACCATTGGTTAAAATTACTGATTTTGCTTCAAATGCAATGCCTATGGCAGTTTTTACGCCCACAGCCCTGCCATCTTTGACAATAATTCCTGTTGCCATTTCTTGC
>JBIKRY010000216.1:0-8352 GCA_044348925.1 Bernardetiaceae bacterium | reverse complement strand
TATTGCATTATCATAACCTACCAAACGTGATTTAGCCCCTATAATTTCTACTTCTTTATTTGTAGTTTCATATTTTCGGAAAGGAGAAAAATAAGCAACAATAGGTAAGTCTATTGCTTCTCCATTTTGCACTCTTTGTCGTAAATCATACAAATGTCTATTATGTACTTCGTTTATGCCTGTCATTCCTGTCCCTACTAATCTTAATTGGTCTATGTGTGCCCAATAGTCTAAATTCATTGGTAATTTGGCAAAAAAACTCAGTCCTGCGGGTAATTGATGTTCTATTGTATTGGTTTTCTCAAAATATTTTACACGAATATCATTGATTTCAATTTCAAAACGAGGATTATTAGTTATATGTTTTATAAAAAAATTCAATGCTGTCTTTAAAGCCTTTAGCAACGAACTTTTCCCTGTCCCATTATTGCCAATAATAACATTAAAATTAGGCAAAAACTCAACCTCTAATTGTTCGAAACATCTGAAATTTTGTAACGTAATTTTGTCTATTCTCATTTGAAAAAATATTTTGTGCAAATATAATAAAAATACTTAGCAACAATTCCATTACAGGTTTAAAACTTGCTAAGAATAATTTGTTATCATTTCTAACGCCATTGTTGATAGATTTTTTTTGCCTCCTCGTGTGAATATTCATCGCCATTTTCTAAATCAGCAATACAATAATTGTGATGTTTTCCATAAAAATGAGCTAATTGAATAGGTAAATTTAGGATTTTATTTGTGATTATCTTTCAAAAATATATAATTTTATTTGTAATCTTTTCATTGATGAAAAGTAAATTGTGCTAAATAAATCACAAAAAATATATAAATTTGAAAATAAAATCGAATTTTATGGACTTAACAACACCTAAAATATGACATTTTAATTACGAACAAATTATCAATTTTGTTTTGGGTTTGCCTTCTGAAACAAAACAAGATTTAGTTGCCAAATTGCAAACAAATTTACAAGCCACTCAAAAAGCAGAAACAGAATTTTGGAAATTGATTAATTTATTAGACTGGACAAAAAAAAGTAATGACGATATTACACAAGATTTAATTAAAGAATTAAGTAAAAAAACTGTTGTAGAAATTCAAGAATTTGCAGAAATATTAGACGGAAAATTAGCTACTTTATCCACACAAGCACACTTAAAAGCAAGTTACCAAAACCTAAGTAATGAATTTTCGGTTTGCGAACTGATACCTAAAAAAAATGCCTATTTTGTCGGGTGATTCGCCCAAGTGAAACATTAACAAAACGGTAACTTTAACATAACTACGTTTATATTTTTCGTTCTGTTGCAGTTCTTGCAACTGTTTGAAGGCTGAATCAGAAAGTTTCATGAAACTAAGATAAACAAAGGAAAGGAAAAAAACAAAACCTTTTAGTTTTTAGTATAACTTAGAAATTGCCACAAAAGTAACAGTTCTTAGCGAAGTATTGCTTTTATGCTAAAAATTCCAAAAACTTAGTGATTATGTTTGGTTGATTGGTTATTCTTTCCAGCAACCACGCAAGAGCCATAAGAATAGCAAGGCAGGAAAAAAATATTCTTATTTTGTGGTAAAAATGAAATGTACTTGCTAAAATAATTGGAAAATAGATAAGCATAATAAAAATTTGCATCATTTCTATTCCTATATTAAAACCCACCATACTAATTATTTTGCTACTTAAAGAAAGTTCCAAATTAGCCAAAGAATAAGAAAACGCAAGCCCATGAATAGAGCCAAAAGCCAAAGCAATATGTGTTTCTCGTTGCTCAAATAGTGGTTTTATGGCGTGTATTGCAGCAAGTAGAATTGTCAAGGCTATGCTTATTTCTATATATTGGCTATGAATTGGCAATAAATTAAAAGTTCCAAGCAATAACGTAAGGGAATGTCCAAGTGTAAAAGCAAGGCTAATTTTGAGAAATCTTTGTACTGTATAAGAAACCCCTTGAAACAACGACCAAGTACGTTTGTTTTTATCCACAATAACTTTTAGCGGAGCTACTACCAATAAAGTTAGCAAAAATAAAATATGGTCTAAACCTTCTCGTATGTGTTGCATTCCAAAACTCAACATTCCTACAAAACCTTTCCAAATACTTCCTTCAGATAGTTGTATATGTAAAGGGATAATTTTTCCTGTTGGAATATCTAATGCAATGCTACCTATTGGCTGTGCTTCACTTTCTATAGATATACCATTTTTCCAATCTTCTTGTATATAAACCAAAATTTTGTGTGTAATTACTTGGTGAATGATTGCATCATAACCAAATTCAAAATCTCTTAAATCTACTTTATCGGCAGGAGTTAAGGTAAAATGAACACTAATTTCTTGATACTTGCCAATAAAAGAATCTGTATCTTCACAGATATACATGGTATCTATGTGTGTTTTCCATTGCCCATTTTTTGAAATAACTCTAATATGATTTGCAAAATAAGTTTTATAAACACTATTTGTAGTAGCTATTTCTTCTGTAGCTATGCTTTTATGAAATGTATTTTCGAGTTCGATAAATGGAATGCTTGCTTGTCCCTTTATTGTATTTTCTTTGATATGGAGTTTAACCACAGAATTTGGCATTGGGTGTGCCAAAATCTGGATATTACAAAGAAATAAAAAAATTAGGAATACTATTTTTAACATATTTGAAAGGGATAATAAAATATATGATTGTTTCGATACATTGGCAATGGTTGATAGACCGTTGCCAACGTATCAAAGTAAGTACCTAAAATTATTTTTTAATTTCCACCATAATCACTTGTTTTATCACGCCATACAGAATGTGGGTGAGTTGGGCTTAATACAATGCCTCGCTGACAAGAATATTCTATCCAAACCGAAGGTCCATCTATTCTTACATAATCATTTTGGGTAGTTAAACTTGTATTTCCCGAATAAGAAATATAGGTATTGTCCAATTCGTTGGTATATTTTGCAAGTATGCTATTTGCGTCTGTGTCTGCAATATCTCCTGTATAGGTTTTGATGGCAGCAATCACCAATGCTTTTTGTGTAGCCGATAAATTTCCTACTTTTATGCCTGAAGGCGTTGTTGGAAATTGCCCATCTTTTTGAGGTCCAACCACCAAATCACTAAAAGTGCTACTCAATTTTGCAGTAGCAAGTTCTGTAGCCGAAAGTCCATTCAACATAGCAGCTAAGGCATCTTTTTCTTGCACCAACGGTTGGTTATTTACCGAATTCCACGCAAAAGAAGCAAAAGGCTCTGAAGAACGAAAAGCAGGCGTTGCCCCTACCAAAACGCCATTTTTATATGTATTTGCAAAGGCTAAATGATGCCCGCCAAATTGTAATTCCCAAGTTCCTGTCAAAGACGGCGTACCCAACAAAGCAATATAATAATTTCCTGCTCCATAAGTTGCACCCCCACCATTTGCCAACAAATATTCGTCTGCATTGATAATGTGTTGTATTTCTTCCCAACCTTCGTTGCTTGCTGTACCTGCTGCCTCTTTGATTAATGCTTTTGCATATTGAATTTGTGTGCTTGTGAGGCTACTAAATGCAATTCCAATTCTTTTATTAGCACTTTGTACCAAGTTTTGCGGCAAATTTGACCATTTTTTGGCTTCTGCTACGTCATAAGTACGTTGCACAGTGCTTAACTGCGAAGCATCTAATTTGGATTTAAAAGCATCTGCCAAACAAATAAGTTTGCTTATGCCAGCACTTGTAGCACAACTTGTTACTACAATAGGTTCGGGATTTGTGCCACCAGAAACTACAGGCGTAGGCGTAGTGGTAGTAGTAGTATCACTACCTTTCGAACAAGCAAACAAGATTAATAAACTTGATGCAGAAAGAGCAAAAAAATTATTGAATAGGCTCATAAAATATTAATTTTAAGATTTCAACAAATTTATGCAATTCTATTTTTGCCTAATGGTACAATATAGACAAGTTATAGGACTTTTTTAAATTCGGTTGGTGTGCAATTTTCCATTTTTTTAAATAATCGTATAAAATAGGAAGTATCTTCAAAGCCACAGCAAAAAGAAATTTCACCAATACTGTATGTAGAATATTTTAGCAACCGTTTTGCCTCTAAAATACGTCTATTTTGAATCACTTGATTTAGTGTTAGATTTGTTATATTTTTTACAATACGGCTTAATTGCCTTGTCGAAATACACAAACTTTCTGCGTATTGGTCTATGCTAATATTTTGATGAAATGAATTTTCAACGGCATAGAGAAATTGTTTATACAAACTCAAATCATTGGTGCTTTGTGCTTGATTATCAATTTGTTTGATGGCTATTTTTTGAATTTCATTTAAAATCAAAAAAACCATAGCTTGCAAATTGTGTGTATTTCTATTTTGGTCTTCATATTCTTGTTGTAATAACTCAAAGTAGGTATAAATCTTAGCATTGGGTTCAACAGTTAATAGCGGATTAAAATAGATATTATTTAAGTAAACCAATTCAAAAAGAAAATTAGGTTTAATAAAATTCTGTGTCATAAAACTTTCTGTAAACATCAACCTAAATCCAACAAGAGGTTTTATAATATTTTTTGCCCAAATATGTAACTGACCTTGTGAAATAAAAAATAAAGTGTTGGCACTAAGTTGAAACTCTTTAAAATCCGCATTATGTATCATTGCACCACTCGAAACAAGGAATAATTCGTAAAATAAATGTTTATGTGGGCTTTTGATATGGCTGGGTAATGCTGGCATTTCTTCTAATCTATTTACTTGAAAATCTTTGTAAGGAATTTCTTTTGTAAAAAAATCTGTGAGTGCATATTCGTTATACATATTGCTAAAAAATAAAAAATAAATAGGAAATTAACGCAAGTTGCATAGTAGTACGGAACTCCAGTTCCGTACATGATTTACAACTGTACGGAACTGGAGTTCCGTACTACTATGCAGTTTATATTTTCAAATCTACGCCCATTGCCAACAAGACTAATAACAGAATACCTACTGTAATTCGATAATAGCCAAAAACTTTAAAGCCGTATTTGGTAAGGATATTAATAAAAAATTTGATGGCAAAAATAGCTACAACAAAGGCTACCATATTTCCAATGGCAAGCAATTCGAGATTTGCTTGTTGGATTTGTTCATAACTTTTCAGCAATTTGTAAGAAGCTGCTGCTAACATAGTAGGTACAGCCAAAAAAAACGAAAATTCGGCTGCTGCTTTGCGTGTCAAACCCTGCCACTGCCCACCAATAATGGTAGCCGCAGACCTCGAAACCCCAGGAATCATTGCAATACATTGAAACAAACCAATCAATAATGCCTGTTTTGGGTTTATATCTGTGGTATCTTGAGTAGGTTTGTTAAACCATTTATCTACAAAAAGTAAAATAATTCCACCAAGTACCAAATTTATTGCCACAACCAAAACACTTTCTAACAAAGCATCAATATACTTATTGAGAAGTAATCCAAAAAATGCGGCGGGCAAAAATGCAATAAATAAACGGATAAAAAACTGAAAATTGGTAAATGCTAAGAATTTTTTGCGATACAAAACTACTACCGCCAAAATAGCCCCAAATTGAATGTTTACTTCAAACAATTTGGTAAAATTATCGGCATTAATTCCCATTAAAGCCGAAGCAATAATCATGTGTCCTGTCGATGAAACAGGCAAAAACTCGGTAATTCCTTCTACAATAGCAAGTAAAATGGCATGTAAAATAGTCATGAATGATTTATGATTTATGATTTATGATTTATGATTTATTGATTAAGAAGGAATTAAAAATGCAAAATAATTAGACAATAGGATATTTAATAAAAAAATAGACTTTCCAAGTCTTAAAAACTTGGAAAGTTTGTAGCTTCATTGTAAGATTATTTTTTATTTTCAAATAACGAAGCATAGTTTACCCTCTCAAAAACTTCTAATTTTCCGCCTTCTGTTGCATTAAAAATTTGTCTATCATTGGCTTCATACACCATTCTTGCACGCCTGTAGGCTTTGTCCATACGGTGCAACATAGGGTCGTGCCATCGTTTTCCTTTGCCAAAATAGGCTTCGTTAAAATGATTTACATCTTGCGAAGTAGAAACAAGGACATGATTTTTTTGTTTTTGGACATCTTCTGGAATCTTATAATTATGGTCAAAACCTACTAAATATACCTCCGAAAAACCCATATAAAACGCAATTTGCATACACAAATAAGACACTGTGCCACCAACCCAAATTCTTTGCAATAAATTTTGGGAAAAATATGGGAAATTTTCATAGTCGCTATAGTCCAAAATTACATTGAGCAAAATAGTGCTTTCGTCAGGCTCCAAACAATACCGCAAATAATTACCAAAAAATTTTATATCACTTTTGTTATAGGCATTAATTTCTGCTGCCCTATCTTCTGCCACCAAAAAATCTTCCACCACATAATACGTAGGATAAAAGCCCATTTTTTCGTAATTGGTATAAATTGCATTTACCCCAAAAGTATATTCATTTTTTAGCAACGTCAAATCCAACTGATTCAGACTTGGTCCATTGCCAATAATAAAACAACGCTTACCTTGATTTATATTTCGCAAACCCAACAATTTTCTCTCATTATCCGAAATGGTAATACCTTTTGCTGCTAATTCATAACGTATATTGCTAGCACGTGAATTGATAGCCCTAATTTTTTTGATTACTTTTTCTAAAAAATTCATTTTCAATAGCTTTTTATTTGCAAAGTTAAAAAAATATTTGGTATTTTTTCTGTACTATTTTGTAATTTGGTTTAAAATATGCTATTTATACCTAAAAAGGTAGATAATTTAGTGTTTTGTAATATATTTGCTAAGTTTATGGCTTTTTATACGTAATATAACCAACTTTATTAATCAAACGATAATGAAAACAAACATTTTTTCGATAGGACTCCTACTCTTTTCTTTCTTGTTTTCTGTTCCAATGTATGCACAAAAAGATGATGCAAAAACAAAGGAATTGAAAAAAAAATGGAAAGAAAAAAAAGATGATATGAGTATTCCTGAATTTAAGAAATTGCTTGCCGAAAGAGAGCAGTTTCAAGGCGAAGTGGAAGGACTAAAACGCAATTTGGTCAATATGAAAAGCTATGTAAGTGAAAAAGATGCCGAAATTCAACGCCTCAAAAGTGAGATAGATTCGTTGGAATCTGGCATGAAACAGGTTGGCATTACCCCCGAAAAAAACGAAGTAGATGCCTCACCCAAACAATTACATACCAAAGGAATGTTTTATGGGGTGCAAGTAGGGGCATATTCCAAAACAGATTTTTCGCAATATGATGGCAATAGCAAAAATTTTAAAGCCGATAAAGATGGTGATGTAGTTCGTTATATTTTAGGTTTTTTTAAGAATCTGGACGAAGCCAAAAATTTTAAGGCATATTTGCAAGCTATTGGCGTGAAAGACGCATGGGTGGTAGGCTACAAAGACGATACAAGATTGCCAACAGAAGAACAAGCAAAACTAAACAACTAACGTAGAAAAATGAAAACCTTAAATAATTGCAGAAAACAAATTTTCTTGACAGTAACTTTTGTGTTAGGAATTACTTTTTTGGCAAATGCCCAAAAAAAAGAAGATGAACCCGAAATTCCAAAAGCAGAGCAAAAGGAATTGAAAAAACGTAAAAAAGAAATGGACCCATTATTTTTTAAAGATTTGGTGGAAAGTAGGAATAAATTGAAAAATGAATTTGGTGGCATAGAAAACCAAATTAGAAATGTTGGCGGTATTTTGGCAAATAAAGACAAAGAAATTGAAGCACTGAAAGCAAAATTAGATTCTTTGCGAAATGCTGCACAAACTGCCTCAGCAAGCACAGACCCTGTTTATGGAAATAGTGCGAATACAGGCGGAAATCCTAACGAAGATTACACCAAAGGTTTAGTTTTTAAGGTACAGGTAGGCGATATTAACGAGGCAAAACTCAATGGCGAGGTTTTTCAAAATACAGAAGTACAATATACTGTAGAAAAAGACGAAGATGGAAAATTAAAATACACACTCGGTTATTTTCGCAGTTATGAAGAGGCAAATGAATTTAAGAAAAATCTTCGCAAAATAAACATAAAAATAGCGTGGATTGTGGCGTATAAAGACGGCAAAAAACAAAGTATGAAAGAAGTAAAACAAAATTAGCATAGATATTCCTACTATTTGTAACATAAAACTTCGGTTTATGTTGCAAATAGTAGGAATAATTTTCTTACATAATTAACGTGAACTACGGATACCGTATATTCGCCTTTAGGCGAATGAGTCAGGTAAATTGAAAGAAAAATAGTAATTATTTCTCAAAATTTGTGAATTTATAACCAAGTTCATTTTTATCCTTACATT
>JBIKRY010000215.1:0-8368 GCA_044348925.1 Bernardetiaceae bacterium | reverse complement strand
TGGATAATTAAAAGTTTTTCTATAATTTGCCAACTCTTGACAGAAAGGTCTGAACTATATTTTTTGATTCGCATTCACAAATATAGCTACTTTTTGTCAAGAAATTTTTAACTCAAACAGCTTCTTATATTTTATACAAATAACACTCGCAAAACTTTTGCTTGTATGTGGTTGCTTGTAAAAAACTGAAGCCAAAAAAGTTGTTGGGCTGATAGAGAATCTGTTGGAGATTTTACCTCTATCCAGCAATATTCTTTGCCTTTCCAAATCAAAATATCGGGAAATCCGACCAAAGCATTTTTCATATCTTGAGCCATTACCAATAACACTTTTTTTAAACTTTCTATTGGCAATAATTCTACTAATAATACACACAAAGGCAAGGTAACAGTATGCCATAAAATAAATGGATTTTGAATTCCTTGTTTGCTTTGATAGTTTTTTTCTAAAATTTCTTGTAATTTTTCTTTGCTTTGCATTTCATCTAATTGCTTGCTAAACAAGTGTTTACGTTGTTCAAAAAAGTTTTTTGTATAGAAATCTGAAGGTCTTTTTTGAAAAGGTTGATGAATATGCGAATCGAAAATTATGTCCCAAAACAACAACGCAAATGTAGCTCGCCAAATATAATTTTCGACAAAAATAGCCGAAAAACCTTGCTCTGTATAATAGGCTATTACTCCATTTTCTACTTGGTTTTTATACTTTTTATCGACAGAAATACTTTCTGCTGTTTTCAAATATTTGCTAACTTCTTTGATGGTTTTATGACTTGTTTTTTGCATCATTTTTTGCAATTTTTCGCCAAAATCTTTTGCAAAACTTGCCTCTGTTGCATTTTGTGGTTGTTGGCTTATTGCTTCACACATTGCCAAAGATTCTTCATACCTTCCCAAATGATACAAAATGCGTGTTTGTCTTTCGGGAGATGGCGAAATGCTTGCATACCGATAAAAGTCTAAGGAAATTTGTAAATAATTGGGATAATTTTTATGTTTTTCAAATAAATTTCCTAATCTTATAGCAAGTTTTTGATAGGCATTAGACGAAATTTCATATTGCAAAGGATTTTCTACGAACCAATTTACAAAGAAAATAGCTATTTTCTCTAATATTTCGTTGGTATGTTTACTAAAATTTTCTGCTTGTAGTGTTGTACTCAAAAAATGGTGTATTTCTAAGATTTTCCATTTCTCGTCTGCTTCGGCTCTACTTTGAAATAGGGCAGTAAATTGGCTATCTGCAAAAGTATTAAATTTTACAATTCCCATATCTCGCAATACAAATTCGGTCATATCTTGGTGGGCATTGCCAAAAAATAAAAACTTATAAAAATTTACGTTTTCTGTTTTTTTTTGTATAATAATTTCTGTAATTGGAATGGCTTGTAAAAAATCTGTATAAGGTATATTTGTAAAAATAGTATTGTGTAATTCTTTGATTTTCAAGGTTTTACTACTTTTATAAAGACTTGGATTACAGTGTTGTAAAAATAATAATAGTTCTTTTTTGGTAAATACTTGGATTATTTCCTCAAAAAAATCTATTGCTTGTTCATTTACTTTGCTAATAAAACCTTGTTTTTCTAATTCTGCTATAGCTTCTGTAGTGCTTGGAATTTCGGCATATTGCAATGTATTATTTGCAAAAACATTTCCTTTTCGGTTTGCCATACGCACATATAGGCAACGTGCAGATACAGAAAGTTGCAAAAAATTTTCTGTAAATGCTATTTCTTCGCTTGTTAAAATGGTTTTATATTGCTTGACCACAAATTGCAACAAATATTCGAAATTACTAAGATAATACGTAGCTGCTAAAACTTGCATATTTTTGGTTGCTAACTATTGGGTTCTATGTGTATCAATACGTGTCCTAATTCGGGAATATTTGCTCGCAAAGTATCCTTGAGTTGGTGTGCAATTCGGTGTCCTTCTTTGACTGTAATATTGGCATCTACAATGGCGTGTAAATCTACATGGTATTTCATTCCTGCTTTGCGGATAAAGCATTTTTCTGTTCCTACAATTCCCTCAACTTTTGTGGATACTTGACGAATAGAAACTATCAAATCATCATAAAAATGCTCGTCCATTATTTCGCCAAGTGCAGGTCTAAAAATAAGGTAGCTATTATAAAAAATAAAGCCCGAAGCAAATAAGGCTGCCCAATCATCTGCCGATTCATAGCCTTTGCCAAACCACAAAGCCACCGAAATCCCCAAAAATGCAGCTACCGAAGTAATAGCATCACTTCTATGATGCCAAGCATCTGCTTTTAAGGAAGAACTATTGGTTATTTTGGCTTTTTTGATAACAATTTGAAAAGAAATCTCTTTCCAAATGATAATAGCACCGAGAATAAGTAAGGTAAATGGTTTTGGTAATTCGTGAGGTGTTTGAATATGGACAATACTTTCGTAGGCAATAATGGTAGCAGAAGTAATTAAAAATCCAACCACCACAAAGGTAATCAAAGGCTCAATCCGCCCGTGTCCGTATGGGTGGTTTTTGTCTGCTGGACGGCTTGCATATTGCAAACCAAATAAGACCAAAAAAGAGGCAAAAATATCTGTGGTAGATTCGATGGCATCGGCAATTAAGGCGTAGGAATTGCCAAAATATCCTGCTAACCATTTGATAAGTGCTAAACTGATATTACCAATAATACTAAAATAAGTTGCTTTGATGGCAGTTTGTTCATTGGTCATATAGTTATTATTTTGGTGGGGTAAAATATTTTTTTATGTTTTGCTAACGACAAGTTGGAAATGTCGTTAGCAAACTTTTATCGTACTCTTAGTCTTCTTCCACTTTTCAAGGCAGTATTTTTGCTCATTTTGTTCAATTCGCAGAGTTGTTGCACCGAAACCTTATAACGACTTGCAATGCGTGATAAACTTTCGCCTCTTTTGACTTTGTGCCAAATAGTTTGGCGGTGTTTGGTCAAATGCCCAAAATGTTCGGGTGTTAGGGTAAATAAATTGGTAATAATTTTATTGTTGTCAAAATCGTAAATCATACGAGGGTCAAAAGCATATCCTTGGTAGCGTAGTTCATAATGCAGGTGTGGTCCTGTACTTCTGCCTGTACTACCGCCATATCCTATCAAATCTCCTGCTTTTACATGGTCTCCCACTTCCACTAAAGACTTGCTCAAATGTCCATACAAAGTTTCCAAACCGTTGTAATGTCGCAATACAATATAATTTCCATAGCCCCATCTTTCATATCTCGATAATCGTACAATGCCATCAAAAGAAGCCAAAACCGAATCACCAATATCTAAATCCAAATCTACTCCGTGGTGCCAACGATGCCAACGATGCCCAAAATTAGAGGTTACTTTGTTGGAAACCAGGGGCGAAGACCATTGGAAATTTTTTGCCTCATCAAATAATACTAAATTGACAGAATCTTTAAATTTTTCGATATCTACTTTGTATGGATTAATATTGTCCGAATCCCACACGGCATAATAGCCTGTGAGTTTTACCCAAACACAATCAATAGCCAATTCTTCGGATACTTCTACCATTTCCTCGTCATAAACCGCATACAAGTCTGTGGTATCTTCACGCAACATCGATTTTCCAATCGTCAAATCTATACCTGTAAATGCCCCTTCTTGGTGATACAACCTATTGACAGTAGTAGTGTCTGCAAAAGGCTGTGGATTTGGGTGTGCTACATTTTTTCGTTTGGAGGGTTTTGCACGATAATCAAAAGCAGGTGAAGTAAAATGGGACGAAAATGGCGAGCCACCAGTTCCCAAAGCACTTTTTTCTATGAGAGTATCTTGCAATACAAGATTATCTATACCTGTTTCGATGGTATTCAACTTTATTTTTAATAGGGAAGAATCTGAAGGAATCCACATCTTATGTGGAATTTTAATCTCCTTAAAATCTCCTTTAAATTCTTTTGCTACTTGTTGTTTTTTGTCTTTTTTGTGTTTTTTAGACTGTGCAAGCCCAATTTGTGTAACACAAAAAAATAATATGGTAAAAATCTGTAAATATCTCATCGTCCCGTCTATATGCTGTAAAAAATAAAAGTTAGTAATCCCAATAGTATTCTCAAATTCACCGCAAAAATAGTTCTTTTTTATAGATAAAACCATTTTTAGCAATAAAAAATCTAAATAGTTGTTGTTTTCCTAAGTAATATACATAGTTTTTTTGGGTTTTCCAATAAAATTGGTAATAATATAGATTTTTGCCTTAAAATAATTTGTTAATCTAACCTGAACTACGGATACCGTATATTCGCCTTTAGGCGGGGCTGCCTAAGCGAATGAGTCGGGTAAATTGAAAGAAAAATAGTAATTATTTTTCAAAATTTGTGAATTTATAACCAAATTAGTTTTTATCCTTACATTTCATTCGCTTAGGCAGCCCCACCTAAAGGCGAATATACGGTTGCTACGCAACTTATTTATTATATATTTTACTTGTAACTTGTTGATTATCAATAAAGTAATCCGTAGTTCACGTTACTTCAGCATATTTTTGTGTAATAAAACTAATAAAAGTAGCTTTTTGTGCAAGTTTTATGTGCTGATGGAGTTGTTTATGTATAACTACGCTATGTATATATATTTTTTATTGGTTCATGTAAGGCTATTTTTTCATTTTTTTCGTTGGTTTTTCCAAGTCTCCACGTTTAAAATATGTCCATTGTTGTTCGGTCAAATCTGTATTTTTTAGACGGTTTCGCAATTGGTCATAGAGTTGGTTGGTGTCTATAGGTCGGATATGTAATTTGGTCATTCCTCCAAAGATGACGTGCTTGCCATGTTGGTCAAAAATAACCGAGAATACTTTTTGGTCTTGACTATCTATGCGTACAGGCACTATTTTTTCTATTTTTCCGTTTTCTATTTGTTTCAAATTCCACAACATTACTACGCCATCGAGTCCTGCTGTTGCCAACCAAGCACCATCTTTAGAAAAATTACTTGCCGATACTGCCCCCAAATGTTTTTTAGTAAATAACTGTGGTTCGAGAGGCACAGAAACCCCAATCCTAAAATTTTCGGGTTCAAATTTAAAATATAATACTTCCCCTCGCAAATTACCCACTGCCAAATGATTTTCTTCGGCATGATAAGCAATACTATAAAAAGAATTTGCATATCGTTTATAAATACTCACAGGTGGTTTTTCTAGTTCATCGAGATTCATCAATACGATATTTCCTGCCTTATCTGCCCCAATAAAATAATTTTTGTGCAATACAAACGAGCCTATTGGTACATTCCAAGCTATTTCTTTATATATTTTTTGGGTTTTTATGTCCCAAATTACAATAGATTTTTTTGCATTCAAAGAGGTAGAAACCAAATACTGTTTTTCGGGACAATAAGCAACCCCCAAAACACTTTGTTTATTGTGGTTATAGAGGATATTTTGTTTTTGCGTAACCGTATTTAATAAGATAATATTTCCATCTGAAGTACCAAAACATATTTCTGTAGATTTGGTAGGATTAAATGTTAAGGCACGAACAAGGTTTTCGGTTTTTGGTATTTTAAAGTTATTTATTCTTTTGATTTTTGGGAAATTAGCTGCGTCTTCATTCAATAATTTGCTTAGCATCATATTTCCAATGGTGTCGCTGTAGGCTATTCGGTCACCTGTATAGTCCCAAACCAATCCCCATGCCTCTGCTTTTTGCAAAATTCCTTTACTTTTATCAAATTTTAGGCTTGCATCTTGCAAAGCCTCTATAATTTCGGCTTCATATTGTTTTGGTTTTCTAATTAAATCATAAGCCGTAGAACTCAAATCGAAAGAAGTCAATGCCAATAAAGCTCCTGTAGTATCATTTTCTTGTTCTACGGCTTTGACTGCAAATTCTTTTGCATTAAAACGGTATAGTTGAAAATTAGCAGACTCATTGGCTTTATCTACTGCTTTTTTAGATTCATTCGCCTCTTTTGTTTTTTGTTCGGCTAATAATTTTGCGTTTTCTGCAATTATTTTGGCATTTTCTGCATTTTCTTTCTCTTTTTCTGCATTTTTCTTTGATTCTACTGCCTGCCGAGTTTGTTCACGTGCTACTCCTTCGGCACGTACTGCATTTAGCTTTTCTATTTCGGCTTGTTTGCGTGCTATTTCGGCTTTTTCTTTCTCTTGATTTGCTATTTTCTCTTGTTGTATAGCTTTATTTTTCTCTTGCAATGCTTGTTCTTCGGCTTTTTTAGCAGCTTGAGCATTTTTTTCGGCTTTTATTTGTTGTGTAACGGCATTGGCAGCCTCTTCATTGGCTTTGACACTTTGATAATAGGCAAAAAAACTTGCCACCAAAGCACCTACCAATAAAAACAAAGACACTATCAAGGCAAGTTTCAAACGGCGTGCCTTCTGTTGTTCTGCCAAAATAGCTGCCGTTGCGTCTTCTTTACTTGTCTGAATATATTCGATTTGTAATTGACTTGGGCGAGGTTGTTTGGTAGCTTTTAGGGCATCCGACAACCACAAATCTGCTACCGATAATTCGGAGCCACGTAGCAATAAATCTTTGTCTTTGTTTTTATTAAACCATTCCATAGACCGCAACGACCATTTGGTATGATTTTGCACATATTCTCTATCTATCTCGAGAGTCCGTATCAATTCCCCAAAAGCTGTATGAAAATCTACAGAAGGTTTAAAATTTATCCATTGCACGGTTGCCAAAGCACTTGGCAATGCTTTTACATCTACATCTACCAATAATAAAGTTACAAACCTTTTATTTAATTTTTGGGCATACTCTACTTCATCGGCACAATATGGCGAATTGATAGCCTGTGGCGAAATGACAAACAAAAAATTGTCTGCTGCTGCTATACCTTTATAAATTTCTTGTTGAAAATCTGCACCAGAGGCAATACTATCTTGGTCAAACCATGTAGTTTTGCCATTTATTTGTAACTCGGCATTCAATTTTCGGGCAAAATCTCCATCTGTACGCGAATAGGAAACAAAAACTTCGGTATTTAATTGAGTGCTTTTGGCATCACTTTCCGAAATATAAGTTTCGTGTAAGGTGGTGGGTTTATTAATGTCCCGTTGTTTGCCAAGTTTTAGCCACGTTTTGGCTTGTTCCAAATTATAGCCACGCAACAAAATACTTTGATTTTGGTTTTGCTGTTCCCATTTCAAGGCTTGCACCAAAAAAGTTTTGTGTTGTTCAAAATATCTTTTGTCGCTATTAATTTCGACCAATAATTGTTCTACTGCTTTATTATATTTGGTTTCGTCTTCAGATTCTCTGCAATCTATATATTGTAATCCTCGCAATTTTTCGGGAAAATCCTCATTAGCTGTTGTACGTATATATATTGGAATAATTCTTTTATTATATTTGCTGGCGTGTTCTATCTCTAAAAGACAATATTTAGATTTTACAGATTCAGGAGAGATAAAAAAGATGAAATTATCTGCCTGTTCTATTCCCAAATTAATAGCTTTTCCATATATTTCGCCTGTGGTAATGTCGCCTTTATTTGTCCAACTTGTAATATTTCGGCGTGTCAAAGACCTTTGTATTTTTTCTCTTAAGGCAATATTTTCGGTGGCATAAGACAAAAATGCTTCGGTCATCAAACCATTGGCATTTTTCTTTGCTTCGGCAATATATTCGCAATGTAAATCAGACGGTTGGCAGGGTGCTTGTTGATTTCCAAAATCTGTTTCGAGCCATAATTCTGCCTCTTGACGAGATTTGCCAACCAACAACAAAGAAGTATCTCGCAAATTTCGTTGCCATTGCAAAGATGCTACCAAGATATTGGTATGTTTTTGCACATATTCTTTGTGTAAATTCATTAAACCAATTAATCCATGATAAGACTTATTGTAATCATCTATACCTTCTCTAAAATAAATCCAATTTAATTTTTCTATAGTTTTGTGCATAAATGCCATCTCCTCATTAGAAGGCATGACGTGCAATAATGGAATAATTCTTTTATTAAATTTTATGGCATGGAGAATTTCCTTTAAACAATATTCCGATTTAACGGAGTGTGGTGCTATAATAAAAATAAAATTGTCGGCAGTTTCGATACCTTCATAAATCTGTTCCTGAAAATCTACTCCCAATGGTATATCTTCTTGGTCAAACCAAACTTCACGACCTTCCCCAATCATTCGCTGATAAAGGTCTGTCGCAAATTGCTTGCTATCTCGTCTGCCATAAGAAATAAATGCGTCTCTGATTTTCACTGCTAAAAATTAAAATTTTATTGAAATTAACGTGAACTACGGATTACTTTATTGATAATCAAGAAGTTACAAGTAAAATATATAATAAATAAGTTGCGTAGCAACCGTATATTCGCCTTTAGGCGGGGCTGCCTAAGCGAATGAAATGTAAGG
>JBIKRY010000214.1:0-8389 GCA_044348925.1 Bernardetiaceae bacterium | reverse complement strand
TACTGCAAGTTTGACAGATATTTATCAAACGCAGAATGGTTATTTGTGGCTAAGTTCTTATAGTGGTTTGATACGGTTTGATGGGGTAAAGTTTACTATTTATGACAAAAAAAAGATAAATTTTTTACAATCTCCTACCATCAATGCCGTTGCAGAAGACGAAAATCATACACTTTGGTTGGTTAGCAATGGTAGTGGTTTACTAGCATATCAAAAAGATGTTTTTAGCTATTTTGGTCAAAATACCGAAATCAAAAATTTTAATATCCTAAATATTTTGATTGATAAAAACAAAAAACATATTTGGTTAGGTACAAGAAATCATGGGGTATGGATTTTTGACCGTCATACCCAACAGTTTAGTATATTTAAAGCTATTCCACATATTACCAATACCACTATTACAAGTCTTTTACAAGAGCCAGATGGTAAAATATGGATTGGTACTGAAGGCAAAGGCTTATTTTCCTTTGACAAAGATAGATTTGAAGCCTATTCTATTTTTAATGGTAAAATTGCTGCCAAATTTATTTATTCTTTATTATATGATAAGGAAAAAAATATTTGGGTTGGTACTGCAAATGGGCTTTTTAAGCAAGTAAATAAGAAGTTTGTGGAAATAGCAGAACTAAGTGGCTTAGAAATCTCTTGTCTTTTAGAAGATAAAAAACAGAATATTTGGATAGGAAGTAATAATGGTATTTTTAGAAAAAATCGGGAATTGGGAATCTATGAAAGTTTAGAGCAGACCGAAATGTTTTCTAAAATTCATGCTTACGGATTTTGTGAAGACCATGAAGGTAGTATTTGGGCAAGCCTTTATAATGCGGGTTTGTTGCGGTTGAAAGAAAGTAATTTTGCTAATTTTTCCCGTCAAGATGGTATTGCTTCGAAAGCAGTAGATGCAGTAGTAGAAATTGGGAAAAATGATTTTTTGATTGGAACAGATGTAGGGATTGTCAATAGAATAAAAGATGGCAAAGTAAGTGTTTTTCCTATCCAAACTCCTCTCAAAAATGAACGGATACGTTATCTGTATCAAGACCAAAAAGCTGCTATTTGGGTAGCCACTTACAAAGGATTGCTAAAAATATTACCAAATGGAACAGAAAAGCTATACACTACAGCCGATAGTCTTGCAGATACCCAAACAAGGGCTGTGCATGAAAATAGACAAACAGGAGATATTTGGATTGGCACAAAGGCTGGTGGTATTACTATTTTAGGAAAAAATAAAATTATTCAACTCAATAAAAATACAGGTTTGGCTTCGGATTTTATTATGTCTATCGAAGAAACTACAGACGGCAATATGGTAATAGCTACCAATGATGGTGGACTTTCGATAGCTGATAAATATGGAAAAATTATAGCTCATTATTCGATGCAAAATGGATTGAATAGTAATTTGATTTTTAGCACTTATACAGACTTAGAAAATAGAACTTGGGTGGTTACAAGTGCTGGGATATCGTTATTACAAGATGGAAAAATTAGGAATATAGATTCCGAAAAAATAGGATTGACAGATTCTCCTTTTGATTTGTTGGAGGATAATTATGATAATTTTTGGATTCCTACTCGCAAAGGCATTATTAGAGTTGTAAAAAGTGAATTTTTGGACTGGATAGAAGGTAAAATTCCAAAGATACATTATCGAATTTTTGACCAATCTGATGGCATGAAAAGTGCTGCTTGCACAGGTGGCGTTGCTGCATATCAAGATAGTAAAGGCAATTTATGGTTTCCAACTATTGACGGAATTTCTAAAATTAATCCTGCAAATATTCGTTTAAACGAAGTGCCACCACCTGTAGTAATAGAAAGTTTTGAAACAGATTCTATGAATATTTCATTGGCAAGCAAAGATATTATCCTTAAAAATGTCAATCGTATTACCTTACATTTTACGGCTACAAGTCTTATTGCACCTGAAGATATTACTTTTAGATATAGATTATTAGGGTATGACCAGCTATGGCACGAAGGGCAAGAAAGACAAATAAGCTATACAAATCTGCCCATTGGCAATTATGAATTTCAAGTTACAGCTTGTAATAATGACGAAGTATGGAATCCAAGTTTAACCAAAATAGCATTTACTATTCAAGCAAAATATTACCAAACTGTTTGGTTTTATGTATTGGTAATGTTGATGTGTTTATCGTTGTTTTATCTTATTTACAAAATCCGTTTGCACCAAATTAGCCAAAAAAATATGGAATTGGCTCGGTTGGTAACAGAAAGAACTACCGAAATAAGCCTAAAAAAAGAAGAAATAGAAGCACAAGCTAATGCCATTCATACACAAAAATTAGATTTGGAAAAAGCCTATCAACGCATACAAACTTTGAGTGCTATTGGACAAAAAATTACCACCCAATTAAATCTAACAGAATTAGTAAAAACTGTCTATGACTACTTGCATTTGATGATGCCTGCCGAAGGTTTTGGCATTGGTATTTATAACAAAGAAATGCATCGAATGGAATTTACAGGTTATATTGAAAATAATATTGCTTTACCATTTCATTATTATGCAATGAAAGAAAAACAACGATTAGCTATTCGTTGTTTTCTAAAACAAGAAGAAATTATTATTAATGATTATGCAGTTTTTGCAAAAGAAGAACAACTACATAATGTAATAGATATTGGAGAAATACCTAATTCTATTATTTATTTGCCTTTGTCTTTTGAAAATAAACCTGTTGGTGTTATTACGGTACAAAGTTTTAGCAACAATGCGTATCAAGAAAACGAAGTAACTTTACTCAAATCATTGGTTTCTTATATTGCTATTGCCATTGATAATGCCCATGCTTATGATATAATTGCAGACAAAAACCAAAAAATTACAGATAGTATTCACTATGCACAACATATACAAGCTGCTATGTTGCCACCTATACATGACTTTGATGAGTATTTTGGTTTTAGAAATTCGTTTGTATTGTTTAAACCTAAGGATATTGTATCAGGAGATTTTTATTGGTTGGCACAAGAAGACCGTTATACCGTAGTGGCAGTAGTAGATTGCACAGGGCATGGGGTTCCTGGGGCTTTTATGTCTATGCTTGGCAGTAGTTTTTTGAATGATTTGGTAATTGCAGAAGGTTTCAAAAATCCAAGTGTTATTCTTAAACGAATGGACAAAAAAATCAATCAATTTTTCAATCATCGGAATAATAACAAAGAAAATAAGGTGTTAGACGGTATGGATATGTCTATTTTGGTATTGCATAAAGATTTGAAAAATAATATTTTTACCAAAGCAGTGTATGCAGGTGCTATGAACTCCTTATACTATTTGCAAGATGGTAGAGGAATAGAAATAAAAGCAACCAAAAAACCAATTGGTGGCAGTCAATTTATGGTAGATAGTGAATTTCAAAATCACGAAATAAATTTGCTAAACAAAAAAACCTATTTCTATTTGTTTTCAGACGGCTATGCTGACCAATTTGGGGAAAAAGAAAATAAAAAATTTCGTACCAAACATTTTAGGGAGGGTTTGTTTAGTATCAATCAATTAGATATGTATGAGCAAAAAGAAGTTTTGTTAAGTTCTCTTAGCACTTGGCAAGGTAGAGAAGAACAAACAGATGATATCACAGTGGTTGGTATTTTGATAGATAATACAAAAAATAGCGAAGTATAAGAAATGGCTAAAGTCATTCGCACTACTATTTATTGGAAAAATATTAGTGCGAATCTTAGTTTTTTATGATTTTTTAATCGTGTAATGTAGGTACTTATTACTACGTAATTTAGATTAAATATAAGCAAGTTAATCTATAATTTCAGGTTACACTACCAATTATATTACCTCTAATTTTGGTACTGCCACCACAAATTTTCCACCCCATTCCCTAATATAACTTAACTGTTTCATAATTTCTTCTTGGATATTCCAAGGGAAAATAACGACAAAATCAGGTTTTTCATTTTTTAATATTTGCTCATTAACTACGGGAATATGACTTGCAGGCAAGAAACGTCCTTGTTTGTGTGGCGACAAATCTACCACAAAATTAATTAAGTCTTTTCTAATTCCGCAATAATTCAATAAAGTATTTCCTTTAGCGGCAGCACCGTATGCAGCCACTTTTTTACCTAATTTCTTTTGCTCTAATAGAAAACTTAAAAAGTCATACTTTACCTTATCAGTTTTTTCTTGAAATCCTTTGTAATATGCTAAGGTATTCATTCCTTTTGTAATTTCTTTATTTAATAACTGCTGAACATTTGCAGAAATTTCTTTGCTATTATCCGTATTGTGTTTGGCATAAATTCGCAAAGAACCGCCATGGGTGGGTATTTCTTCTACATCAAACATTACTAAACCATGTTTTTCAAAAATTTGTTTAACTGTTAAGAAAGACAAATATGAAAAATGTTCGTGATAAATAGTATCAAATTGGTTATTTTCAATGAGTTGCATTAAGTGTGGAAATTCCATCGTAATAACCCCTTGAGGTTTTAAAGCTATTTTCATTCCACCCACAAAATCATTCAAATTTGGCACATGAGCTAATACATTATTACCTAATAATAAATCTGCTTGGCGATTTTGTGCTACTAATTTATTTGCTAACTCAACCCCAAAAAATTCTGTCCAACTTTCTATACCTTTTTCTCTGGCAACTTTTGCGGTGCTTAAAGTAGGTTCAATGCCAAGCACAGGCACATTTTTTTCTTGAAAATATTGCAACAAATAACCATCATTTGAGGCTATTTCTATGATTTGTGAATTTTGGTCAAAGCCAAAACGATTAATCATTTTTTCTACATAATTTTTAGAATGAGCCAACCAAGACGTAGAAAAAGAAGAAAAATAGACATAATCTTCACTAAATATTTCGTCAGCTTTTTTGTATTCGTCTAATTGTACCAAAAAAGTTCTTTCACTTACATATAATTTTAGTGGAAAATGTGTTTCTGGTTCATTCAACTGTTCGGTTTTCAAAAAAGAGTTAGAAGGAGGACTAAATCCCAAATCTATAAACTCTTGTGTAAGTGGTAATTTATCAAAACGGCAATTCATAAATCAATATTTTTAAGGTTACGAAACTATGTGATTTTAAGTTTTCCGCATCAAAATATAGAAATAACTTTATAAGTATTTCTATATTTTGATGTGGAAAACCTAATGTAATTTTTTAACTTTCTTATATAAATTTAAAAATAAGTGATTAGACATTTTAAAGGTATAGTTTCAAATAAAAGCTAAAATCGAGCAATGTATTTGAAAAATATACTTTAATTGTGTCTTATTACTTTAATTCTTAAATTCCTTCAAAATTTTTATCTAAAAAAGCATAATTTATATCTTTTTGAGAAAGATTTATGGGTGGTAATTTCCATTGGATATTCAACATTTTATCGTCATATTTTATACCACCTTCAACACTTGGCGTATAAAACTCTGTGTGGTGATATAAAAGTTCTGTATTATCTGTCAAAGTCTGGAAACCATGTGCAAAACCTTCGGGAACATAAATCATTAAACTATTTTCTTTGCTTAATTCTACGCCAAAATGCTGTAAAAAAGTAGGTGAATCTTTGCGTAAATCTACAATTACATCATATACAGAGCCAAAAATGCAACGAATAAGTTTAATTTCTCTATTGGGCTGGCGTTGAAAGTGCAGACCTCGTAAAGTGCCTTTTTCTACATTTATTGAGTGGTTTATCTGAACAAAAGGCTTGTTATGACCTATGACTGCAAATTCTTTCATACAAAAAGTACGTGCAAATTGACCTCTTTCATCTGTAAAAGGGCTAAGTTCAATCAAATATGCGTCTTGTAAAGGTGTTTGTATAAATTTCATAACTGTTTTTTTACTTTTAGAATTTAGATGACTAAAAATAAGTTTTATTATAGTTAAAGCATACTTAGAACTACATTAACTTTAAATCCGCATCTATTTTTTCTTCCTTGATTAAGTATTGAATTGTATTTAACCTAATTAAATTTGATTTTCTAAAATTTCCATCTGTAAATTTAATTGAGTTTAAACCTTGTATAATATCCTTAATCATATCATCTAAAAAAAATGTTGCTTGATGATTTGGTGCTATCTGTTCATATAAAGTAAAATCAACTTCATAAGAACGATGGTCAATAGGGGCATCATGATTAATAGTAACTTCTAAATTCTCAAAGTATTGTTGTGCTTTCATCGCTAATTCCTTCACTTGAAAATTATTTTTATTGTTGCCCACATTGACCACTTGGAATGTATTACCATGTATTAATTGCCTATCAATACTCCACTCTAATGCTTTTGCCATGTCTTTTACATGAATCAAAGGACGATATGCCAAGCCATTACTAAGAATATTGATTCGATTGAGTGCAATAGCACTTGCAATAAAATCATTTAAGACCAAATCTAAACGTAGTCTTGTACTGAATCCACAAGCTGTTGCAAAACGCAAACAAGTAATAAAAAAGTCTTCTGATGCAAGTGTTGAGAGGGCATCTTCTGCAAAAATTTTAGACTTAGCATACGCTGTTAGTGGGTTTGTAGCCGATTTTTCTGTTCTTGCTGTTGCGTCTGTAAATCCATATACGCTACAGCTGGAGGCAAACGAAAAATATTTTACGCCTCTATTTTTTGCTTCTTTAGCAATATGTATCGCACTTGTAAAGTTTATATCTAATGTAGGATTCTCATAGAGATTACCAATTGGGTCATTAGATATAGCTGCAAGATAGATAACAACCTCTATATTATTTAATAAATCTGAAGGAAAATTCCTTACATCTCCATAAAACTGAGCATCAAGCAGAGATTCTGGAGACATGGAGTTAGTAGTAAGATTGTTACTAAAATATCCAATATCAAATCCAATAATACGAGAATTTGTGAACTTGTTTCTTAGGTGTGGTACTAAAACTGCACCAACATATCCTAAATTTCCAATGATTAAAATATTTTTCTTTGTCATAATAGTTGTTATTATTCCCAAATTTTCCATTTTGCTTCGCCACTATTCCACAACTCTTCTAATTCGTGTTTATCACGTAAGGCATCCATACATTTCCAAAAACCTTCGTGCCTATAGGCTATTAATTCGTCTGTTTCTGCTAATGTACGCATAGGTTCTTCTTCCCACATCTGTTTGTCTGTGTCTCCTTGCAAATAGTCAAAAACTTGAGGTTTTAAAACAAAAAAACCACCGTTTATCCAACCTTCATCTCCACGCACTTTTTCTTTAAAAACATCTACACTATGGTCGTCATTAATATTCATTACCCCAAAACGTCCTAAAGGTTGAATAGCAGTTACAGTAGCTATTTTATTATGGCTTTTATGAAATTTTACTAATTCTGCTAAATTCACATCAGCCACACCATCTCCGTAAGTAAGCATAAAATCTTCGTTGCCAATGTGGTGCATCACTCTTTTAAGCCTGCCTGCAGTTTTGGTATGTAGTCCTGTATCTACAAGCGTAACTTTAAAACTTTCAGCTTTGGAATGGTGAATTTCTAATTTATTATTTGCTAAATCAATCGTAACGTCTGCATTATGCAAAAAATAATTCATAAAATACTCTTTTATTACATAGCCTTTGTAGCCAAGACATATAATAAAATCATTAAAACCATATTGTGCATATATTTTCATAATATGCCATAAAATTGGTTTTTCACCTATTTCTATCATAGGTTTAGGTTTTAGATGGGATTCTTCGGAAATTCGAGTTCCCATACCACCTGCAAAAATAACTACTTTCATACGGTTTTTTCGGTCGTCCAGTTAAGTAAAGGTCTAATTACGCCAGGCATAATGCCATTATAGCCTGTTTGGCGTGTGGGTACTTCATAAATTGGGTCTTTGATATTGAAGGAGAGTGCGTTTATTTCTTCTATATGTACTTGCACCCCAGATGTTAGAGAATTAACCCCAATATTAAGAAAATAAGTACCTTCGTTGAAAAAATTACCTTGGATAGGTGCAATAAACTTGTAAATACCTTTTTGAGAAACTGCATTTTTGTCTGAACTTCCACTAACAAAAACAATAGAACCATCTGAGGAAATACAAGAAAAATAAGCATTAAATAGTAATTTATTAGAATTATTTAGTATTTCAAATTCAATTTCTATGCTAAAATCTTGTCTAATATCTATTTCTGGTTCTGAAACTTTGCCTCCTATTTTTATACTTGTTTCGATTAATTTTACAAATGCGTCGCCAGGTCTTTTTGACATATTTCTATAATTTGCATAGGTAGGAGAGGCAACTCCCGAATTATAATAGTGCATAATTACATCAGATGTAGCACCCATTTTGGCTATTTGTCCTTTCTCTAATAAAATTCCTTTGTTGCACAAACTTGTAATCGTAGGCATACTATGACTTACAAATAGAACAGT
>JBIKRY010000213.1:0-8427 GCA_044348925.1 Bernardetiaceae bacterium | reverse complement strand
GAGCAGACCATCAAAAGTCAGGGACTTTCGCAAAAATGAAAAACTTTTTGGCATAAAAGTAGGGAATTACTTGAAATCACAAAAATAGCAAAAATTAACATTTTTATTGCAAAGTGGGAATTGCTGATATCACTATCAAATACTTTCAAATAACTGATTATCAATTAATTACAGCCAAGTTAATCTGCAATTTACTTTACCTAAATAAACAAGCATATTGGCATCTGTAGTTCACGTTATTTTAATGGATTACTGCGAAATAAATTATCATTACAAATATTTACATTTTTTTTAAATTATTCATAAAAACTTTTACATTTGCAACGTAAAACTTAAACACAATACAATAATTACACCGTTAAAATTATTGTATTAAAAAAATATGAACCCCGAAGACAAACCCTCACTTGGTTATTTGCAAACCTTTTCTCCACAAAATTGGAAAGAGTATCAACTTATCGACTCTGGAAATTTCGAGAAATTAGAAAGATTTGGCAATATTATTACTGCAAGACCTGAACCACAAGCCGTTTGGGATAAATCTTTGTCTAATGAAGAATGGAATCGAAGAGCTATGGCAAGTTTTAAAGCTGCCAAAGAAAAAGGCTCCGAACAACTTATCGACAAAGGCGAATGGTTTGTTAAAAAAGATACCACAGAAAAATGGTGGGTAAATTACCAACACCAAAATCTAAAGCTGAAATGCAAGGCTTCTTTATCTGCCTTCAAACACGTAGGAATTTTCCCTGAACAAGCAGCAAATTGGGATTTTATTGCCGAAAAAACCACAAAACTTAGTTCACAATTACCACAAAAACCAAAAGTTCTCAATTTATTTGCTTATACAGGTTTGGCATCTGTGGCTGCACGTCAAGCAGGTGCAGAGGTTACGCATGTAGATTCTATCAAGCAAGTGGTGAGTTGGGCAAGAGAAAATATGGAAGCAAGTGGCGTAGATAATATTCGTTGGATAGTGGAAGATGCGATGAAATTTGTGAAAAGAGAAGTTCGCAGAGGCACAATCTATCAAGGAATTATGCTCGACCCGCCAGCATACGGGCGTGGTGCAGATGGCGAGATTTGGAAATTGGAACAAGACATTAATGAAATGATAAAATTATGTAGCCAATTATTAGACAAAGAAAATAATTTTTTTATTCTCAATATGTATTCGATGGGACTTTCGCCAATGATTGCCCAAAATCTTATTTGTTCAAGTTTTAAAAATCCGCAAAATTTGCAATGTGGCGAATTATATTTAACAGATAGTTTTGGTAAAAAACTACCTTTAGGGAGTATTTGTAGATTTTCGAGCCTATAAAAAACTAATAATACTATGATAACTTCTCTTTCAGAATTAGATTTAACAAAACAATATAGTTATGCAGACTATTTGACATGGCAATTTGTGGAAAGAGTAGAACTTTTAAAAGGTTTTATTCGCAGTATGGCTGCACCAAATCCTGTACATCAAGAAATTAGTAATGAATTATTATTATATTTCAAACATTATTTAAAAGCAAAAGGAAAGTTTTGTACAGTTTTCGTTGCACCTTTTGATGTAAGATTATATAATTACAAAAAATCTGTTTTGGCAGATAAAGATATTTATAGTGTTGTACAACCTGACTTATGTGTAATCTGTGATAAAAGTAAAATTGATAGCAGAGGTTGTGCAGGTTCTCCTGATTTAATTATAGAAATATTGTCTCCAAGTAATTCAAAAACCGAAGTGCAAGATAAATTTCAATTATATCAAGAAAATGGTGTAGGTGAATATTGGATAGTTTTTCCCTACGAAAAAATAGTGCAAAAATTTATCTTAGTTAATGAAAAATATAGTTTAGAAAAAATTTATGCTGAAGATGATATTGCCATTCCAAATTTATTTTCTGATTTAGAAATTGATTTGAAAGAAGTCTTTGAAGAAATATAAAATATAGTAAACGTACATCATTTGCCTAAAGGCAAATGTACAAAGATAGTACGGCGATGAATGGCAGCCGTTTCCGAAATCTTAGGATTTGGAAAATTGCCGTTTACACTCAAAAACTCATATATGAGCCTTTTATTCCTATTATTTAGGGACAAATTTAACCTAATTATTATTATCGCAACTTGTTTTCTTGTCTATTCTACCAGCTCTTGCGACAAGCAACAACAATCACAACTCAACAAATCTTCGATAAAAGTCGAGATTCGACGATTAGAAAGAGATGTTCAACGTATCCAAAACCAACAAGATGTAAAAAACTTTTTGGAGGAAAACCCAATCTTTGCACGCAATTATTTACAACAAGGTGTTGTGCCAGATTCGGTTATAGAAAATAGCTTGCTGCGTATTGCAGCAAGCCCTTATATTGATACGCTAACCCAACAAACAGAGGAATATTTTGGAGAAATGGCAGATATTCACAACGAATTTCAAGAAGCATTTGCTCTCATCAAAAATAGCTATCCTGATTTTGTACCACCAACTATTTATACGGTAGTAACGGGTTTTGAGAGTGATGTATATGTAACAGATAGTTTGATAATAGTTGGCTTAGATGTTTTTTTGGGAGATAAGGCAAAATATAGAATGAAAGAAACGCCAAATTATATTTTTCACCGTTATCGTAAAAATTTTATTGTGCCTGCGGTAGTGATGTTTCTTTCCAATAAATATAATGAGGCGGAAACAGATTTTCGTAAAAAAAGCCTCCTCAACGAAATGATTTATTTTGGCAAAACCTATTATTTTATGGAAAAAGTATTGCCAAAGGTAGCAGATAGTACCATTATTGGTTATACTACACAAGAAATCATAGACAGCAAAGGAAATGAGGCTATTATTTGGGGCTATTTTGTAGAAAATAATCTTTTTTATGAAACATTGCACGAAAAAATTACCCGATATATTGGAGAAAGACCAAATACTGCTGAAATAGGAACAGAATGTCCAGGGAGAATAGGACGTTGGTTGGGTTGGCAAATTGTACGCAAATACATGGAGAATAATCCGCAAGTTACTCTCTCTGCTTTAATGCTCGAAAAAGATGCCAAGAAAATTTTTGAATTGGCAAAATACAAGCCCCAAAAAGAATAAAATTAATCAAATTACTACTAAAAATAGTATATGCTAATTTTAGTAAAATAAACTCTCCTTTTTTCACACAGCTTATTTTAGCTATCACCTCACACAGTAAAGTATAAAAATCGTACAAAATAATTTTGTTCCAAAATAAATACCTATCCAGATTTAATTTTGTAATGTTAGTTAGTTAGATAACGACATATTCGCAAGAATCTGATGTTATGTTGTAAAATTGCAATGGTTTAGATTCTTCGCTTGACAAATATAAAATTTAGTTTTCCTACTAACTTGTGCATAGCTCGAGCTACGCACAAGTTAGTAGGAAACTTACATTAGATAGATTTACTATTTTGCCATGTATTATTTGCTTGCCAACATAGTTTGTGTAGATAACAAGCCCATATTTTGGGATTGTTGTTCTATTTTACCATTTTTTGCAATCAAATACGAAGTTTTTGCTACTTCTGTTACCGATTTTATTTTATTTTCGGAAGGTGCTACTTCAGTCAACTCTGATTCCCATTCTCTATTTTGTTCGGTAACAGTAATTTGGTTGCCTATAATTTTGCCTGTTTTTAGGGTTTTGTAATCACATTGGCAGGCAAAAGTAATTTTATCTATTTCTGTACCTTTCAAATTATAGGTTACCAAAGAGGCAAAAATTGTTGGCATTACTTCCGAAACTGCATCTCTTGCAATATATACCACTGCCACATATTCTGCGGTTTCTTGCACTTTTGCTGCATAAAAATATTCACTACCAACTTCTCTCCCAAAATCTTGACGGGTTTCCATTTCTTTTACATATTTTGCAAAATCGTAATTGATATAGCCTTTGTTGATGTCTTCTATATTTTTGCCTTCCAATGTATATCCATCTTCTGCAACAGGAAAACCTGCCAAAAATATTCGAAATTCTGCACTTTCCTTATCTTGTCCACTTGTAAAATTTTCTAAATAAAACCGTTTTAATTGTTCAGAATCTTTTAGACTTGCAAAAGCTGGCTCATTTTCGAGGGCTGCTTTGTCTGCAAAACCTTGTTCTACGGCTTTTTGCAAATACATAACTACCGAATAGCCTTCTTTGTCGTTCATTGCAGTTACTTTTGCTTGTTTTACATATAAGTTTGCTAAAGGTACAAAATGCAATTCTTCCGCCATTTGCAAAGCATTGGCAGCCTCTTCATATTTTTGCAATTCTATTAAAGCATCACTCATTTCATAATAGGTGTTTGCTTCTGGAAATTCTGTAATAGATTTGCGAAAATATTGTAATGCTTCAGCAGGATTTTTTTGATTTACTCGCAAATCTATTGCCCGCAAAAAATCTGCTTTTGCAATGCTTTGTTGTGTTTCCAAATCTCCTTCTCTTACGGCAAAGATAAAATCTTTGACAAGGTTGTTTTGGTAAATATTGTCAATTTCCAAAACCTGTATCGTAGCAGTTTGCTGATTTTGGTTATTAGAAGATTGACAAGCCGCAAATACAACTGCCATCGTGGTAGCTGCACATACGTTTTTCAAAAAATGAGCATATTTTTTCATAAAAATTGGGTTTGCGTTGCAAGTAAATAAAAGGAAATTGTTTTATTATATGGCTTTGTGTCAAGAGATAAAAATTTTACCAAACATATAATAGCTTTGCCAAATATACGATTTACTTGCTAAAAAGATGTTAAATTTTCTAAAACTTTCTAAAATAGTAGCTACTTTTATATCACACATCTTTTTATTTTACTAAATTTGCCTAATCTTAAATTTTAAACGCAATGAAAAATATATTTTTATTATTATCTATGATTTGCCTAATAATATTTGCAAATCAATCTATTTCTGCACAAACCAAAGATGGGGCTTTCGGTGCAAAAATTACTGAAGAAAACGCAACAGATGCCACAAAATTACTTGCTTTGTTGAAAGATAAAACTACTTTACAAATAAAATTGAAAGGAACAATTATCGAAACTTGTAAGAAAAAAGGTTGTTGGATGGAAATGGACTTGGGAAATGGCAAAAAAATGCGTGTAAAATTTAAAGACTATGCCTTCTTTGTGCCAAAAGACGCATCAGCACACGGCAAAACTGCATTTATCGAAGGCGTAGTAAGCAAAGAAACAACAGATGTCAAAACTTTACGCCACTATGCAAAAGATGCTGGAAAGTCTGAAAAAGAAATAGAAAAAATTACAGCACCAAAAGAAGAACTTACTTTTGAAGCAAGTGGCGTAATTATCAAATCATTAAATTAAGAAATAAGCAGCAAACTGCTAAAAAATAACTTATTAGCTCGTTGTTAAAATACAACAAATAAACTTTCTAAACTTCGTGTGTAGAAAGTTTATTTGTTTATGGGCTTTAAAATCTTAGACTTGCTTAAATTTATTGCTACTCACCAAGCATTTTTAGAATTATTTAACAGCAATTTTACAACTATCCAATAATTACTTAGTACCTTTGCAAATTATTTAGCCAAAACTCTACCTAAACGTATTGCTATAATGGCTAGCAGAAGTCTTTTTTACGACATATTACATAAAAGCATTTGATAATGAAACGAATTTTTCTGAGTATATTTTTACTAACAAGTTGTTACTCCTTATTTTCCCAAAATGTAGGATTTGGTAGGACAAGAACCGCCACCACAAACAATCCTGTAGATTATGATGCACCCAAAGAATATACGATTGGTGGCGTAACTGTAGTTGGTGCAGAATTTTTAAATCAAGATGCAATTATTTCTATGTCTGGTTTGAAAATAGGAGATAAAATCAAAATACCTGGCGAAACAGTTAGTAATGCAGTAAAAAAACTTTGGAAACAAGGCTTGGTGGGTGATGTCAAAATTTCTATTGTAAAAGTAGAAGACGACAAAGTATATTTGCAGGTAGCCTTAAAAGAAAGAGCAAGGCTCTCAAGATGGGTGTTTTCGGGTATTCGCAAAGGACAAGCCAATTCTATATCTGACAAAATTAAACTTATCAAAGGAAAGATTTTGAATGATGCCGTATTGAAAAATACCGAAAATAAAATTAGAGAATATTTTGCAGAAAAGGGTTTCCAAAATTGCAAAATTAAGATTGTACCTCGCAAAGAAGATTCTGTTTTGGCACGTAAACAAAATTATGTGTATTTGGATATTCACGTAGAAAAAGGAAATAAAGTTAAAATACAAGATATTAGTTTTGAGGGGAATGTGGCAATTAGTGAAAAGAAATTGCAAAAAAAGATGAAAAAAACAAAAGAAAAGTTTGCTTTACGAATCTTTACTCCTTCCAAATTTATCAAAAAAGAATATGAAGCCGATAAAGAAAATATTATTGCATATTATCATAAATTAGGCTATCGTAATGTCTTAATAGAATCAGACGAAGTAATCCCCCAAAAAGATGGAAATGTGAGCATCAAATTCAAAATTTTTGAAGGAAAACAATTTCACTATAGAAATATCAAATGGACAGGAAATTTTGTGTATTCAGATACCGTATTATCGAGGGTATTGGGATTAAATAAAGGAGATATTTATAACCGAGAAGAATTAGACAAACGTCTTAGTTTTAGTCCTACCTCTACAGATGTTACGTCTTTGTATATGGATGATGGTTATTTGTTTTTTCGTGTAGAACCTGTAGAAACACAAATTAGCGAAGATTCGGTAGATATAGAAATGCGTATGTTTGAAGGAGAACAAGCTACGATAAACAAAATTATCTTAAAAGGCAATACAAGGACTTCAGACCACGTAGTAATGCGAGAAATTCGCACCATTCCTGGGCAAAAATTTAGTAGGTCAGATTTGATTCGTACCCAAAGAGAATTATCTACTTTAGGTTATTTTGACCCCGAAAAAATTACGATTAACCCTGTGCCTGATATGGCAAACCAAACCGTAGATATTGTGTATGGAGTGGAAGAAAAACCAAGTGACCAAATAGAACTTTCTGGTGGTTTTGGTGGTTTTCAGGGATTTGTAGGAACTGTAGGCTTGGTATTTAATAATTTCTCGTTGCGAAAACTTACTAAATTTAGAGAATGGCGACCTTTACCACAAGGTGATGGGCAACGTCTTGCCTTAAGGGTGCAAGCAAGTGGTTTGTATTACCAAAATTATTCGCTGTCATTTACAGAGCCTTGGCTTGGTGGCAAAAAACCGCAATCTTTTTCCTTATCTTTGAGTCATGCAATAGCTCGACAAGGTAGTTTGACAGGTTCATTAACAAACCTACCAACTTTACAAATTACAACTGCTGCAATGAGTTTGGGAAGACGTTTACAGTTTCCAGACGATTATTTCACGATGAGTAATTCCTTGAGTTTCAATATTTATACTTTGGATAGATATAATTTCTTGTTTGGAGATTATAATACAGGAACTTCTTATAACCTTGCTTTTAGTACAACCATTGCACGAAATAGCATAGATAATCCTACTTTTCCACGTCAAGGCTCGTCTATGTCTTTGACGATTTCCCTCACGCCACCTTGGTCATTGTTTAGCAACAAAGATTATAGCAAAGAAGGAACTACAGTAGCAGACCGTTATAGATTGATTGAATACCATAAATGGATGTTTGATAACTCGTGGTTTATGAAAGTGGCAGGAAATTTAGTCTTGCATACAAGGGCACACATGGGATTTTTGGGAACGTATAACACTGGTTTAGGATTTACGCCTTTTGAAAGGTTTGCAATGGGGGGGAGTGGTATGAACTTAAACAACCAAATTATTGGACAAGAAATGATAGGTTTGCGTGGCTATATTGACAATTCGATTAAACCACAAATTCCTGATGGAAAAGGAGGATTTTTGCCTTATCAACGCAACGGTTTGGGTGGCGTGGTCTATAACAAATTTGTCTTAGAATTGCGTTATCCTATTTCTCTAAATCCTTCAGCAACTATCTTTTTGTTAGGGTTTGCTGATGCAGGTAATAACTGGGGAAATTATCAAGACTTTAACCCATTTAGTTTGAAAAGGTCGGTTGGTTTTGGGGCAAGAATATTTATGCCTGCTTTTGGTATGCTTGGCTTAGATTATGGTTGGGCTTTTGATAGTATAGACGGCACAACAGATTACAAACAACCATTTACCTTTACCATTGGACAACAAATTAGATAGGTTTTTACAAAAAAACATTACTAAATTTAATTTTTTGCTTAAAAAAGTCATTCTGAAAAATCTCAGAATGGCTTTTTTTTAACTACTTGATTAGTAATTAACGGCAGCAATTCCCACTTTGGCACTTTATTCCAATTTTACCCTATAGGCATTTGCCAACTCTTGGTAGAGTTGTGCAAAATTTTTGAAATCCTTTGAAAAAGAATATAGTTCTGCTATAAAGTAATGACTTTTT
>JBIKRY010000212.1:0-8433 GCA_044348925.1 Bernardetiaceae bacterium | reverse complement strand
AGGCGGGGCTGCCTAAGCGAATGAAATGTAAGGGTAAAAACGAACTTGGTTATAAATTCACAAATTTTGAGAAATAATTACTATTTTTCTTTCAATTTACCTGACTCATTCGCTTAGGCAGCCCCGCCTAAAGGCGAATATACGGTATCCGTAGTTCACGTTATGTTTAGGAAATATTGCTACACTATTTTGGGTACGGTACATTCTACACAACTTCGATTAATAAGTTATTTTTCCTATTTTATCTATATCATTTCCTATTTATTTATGCCAAAATCTACTATTTTCCGTTGGTTGCTTGCGTTGATTCTCTTGTTTTTTTCGGGTTTAATGTTTCGTCTAACTTTGCCTTATCTTAGTTTGGATACTACAGTTAGTTTTTTGCGTACCAAACAGGGCATTTTACACAACAAGGCTTGGTATTATTCATTTTACATACACATCAGTACAAGTATTTTTGTATTGGCTGCGGGTTTGACACAATTTAGTCGCAAAATATTACAAAATTATAAAAAAATACATCGATGGATTGGTAAATTATATGTAGCAACGATTCTTTTTTTGGCTGCTCCAAGTGGTTTTATTATGGCTTTGTATGCCAATGGTGGTTTTCCTGCCAAAGTTTCTTTTGTTTTTACGGCTTCTTTGTGGGCTATTTTTACCTATTATGCTTATTATTACATACGTAAAGGCAATATACAAGAGCATCGAGAATTTATGTGGCGGAGTTATGCCCTTACTTTATCTGCAATTAGTCTGCGAATTTATACCTATACATTTCCATTTATTTTTGGGGTACATGGCAAAGAATTATATGTGGCAGTGGCGTGGTTGAGTTGGGTGCCTAATTTGCTGTGCATAGAATATTGGATAAAATATAAAAATTTGAAATAATTTAGTGTATTAGAGTTTATGAATAATTGTTGTAGCATAGACATTAGTCTGTGCAAGTTATTCATAAACTCTATTTATTAGATTTTTTTGCAAGTTTTTAGGATTTATAAATACTATAGGCACACAAAAACCAGCCAATAATGAAACTAAGTCCGCCAATCGGTGCTATCATTCCCATTTTGGTGATGCCTGTCAATGCCAAACAATACAGAGAACCACAAAAAAGAATAATTCCAAGTAAAAACGCATTGGCTGCTATTTTTAAGGCTTTGGTTTCTTTTTTTTCCAACAATATTCCAACAAATAATAAAGCAAATCCATGGTAAAAATGATAACGAACTGCCGTATCAAAAACATCTGCTTTGCCTATGGTTGCTAAGATTGGTTTGAGAGCATGGGCTGCAAATGCCCCAAAAATTACTGCAAATGCTAAAATTACTGTAGCTATACAAAGAGATTGTTTGCTGGTCATAAATATATGCTTAAATTTTAGGGCAAAGGTAGGACAAATTTTGGTATAAATTTCAAAATAGATATTTTTATATGTATAAAGACTTTCCAAGTTTTTAAAACTTGGAAAGTTAAAAATACTAATAAAATTATATTTTTTAAAAGAAAAAACCTGCCGTAAATACTACATTGGTTCTCGAAGTTTGTAAAGCAGCTACAGGAGGATTTCCTATTCTATTGACAAAGTCATTGCTATATTTATAAATTTGATAAGCAACGGTATTGGTTTGTTGAACAATCGTTATATCAAAAAAGTTCTTTTTGCTATAATAGCCAACTCCTCCTGTAATAAAAATTTTAGGCTGATTGATGTTATCTTTTGTTTTGTAAGGAGTTCCGTAGTGTGCAGCTCCTAAACGTAGGCGGAATTTGTCTAAACGCAATTCGCCACCTGCCCTAAAATTCCAAGTTGCTGCATAATTATTTTGAATCTCACTATTATCATCATCTACATTAAACGTAGCACTTATTTTAGACGAGGCATAATTTACATATTCAGCATCTACACTCAAAAAGCCTTTTTTTGCTATAATTACCGAAGTTCCTGTATTTATTCGCAAAGGCGTTGTGATGGTCAAATCACTATCTAATTGTAAAGTATTACTTTTTACGTTATTAAGAGTTTTGCTAATACCATTATCTATGATTTGATACCCATTGTAATTTACATTTAGACTTGCATTGTAATTTTCGGTAATACTATGCCAGGTTGGTGAGGTAAAACTTGCACCAATTCGCCAAAATTCTACAGGTCTAACAATAGCCCCTATGTTAAGATTAAAACCTGTACCATTTTGTGTCAAGTTATCGGTTAGTGTCAAATTATCAAAAATTTTGGGTATCATATTTCCATTTGCATCTTTTACAGGATACATCGTGGTTTGTGTTTCTGTAAAAACTCTTTGGCGTTGGTAATTAATAGTTTGTATGCCTATTCCCCCACCAATATATAAAAAATCTTTGTAATTTGCCCCGTATGCTATATTCCATTGATTTTGTGAACCTGTTTCTGTAATTTTTTCTCTTTGTAAACTACTCCCTGGATATACTTCAGAATCAAATTTTCCTGTTCCACTCGTATTTTGATAAAAATTTATCAAATAGGTATCATACGCCATTGCTTCGTTGTCATAAATTCCATTATTGACTTGATTATTCAAATTGGAAACCGAAAAATATCGGTTTGTATTATCTATCCAAGAATCGATGATAGAATTATTGTCATTTCTACCCGAATAAATCGTATTATTGTTAAAATTGTTGATTCTTGTAAAAGTAATAGCAAAAGTTCCGCCTTTCCAATCACTACTTGTGCCATCTTTTGGGAAGGCAAAGCTTACCCCAAATTGATTGATATTAAAATTTGTACGATTGTCGCTGGCTGTAGTGCCATTCATCGTGCCGTCTGTGGCAATAATAGCAAGGGAGGGCGAAATAGAAAATTCTGACTTGCGATTAAAACCCAAACCCGCAGGATTGTAATAAGCAGCCGAAATATCACCACCTAAAGAAGTCCCTGCACCACCTGTAGCTTGAAAACGTGCCGAGCCACCAAAATTAGTTTGGGAATATCGCAAGGCATCTGAAGCATATTGTGCAAAAATATTTTCAGAAAAAGCAAGCAGACAAAGCGTCGTAGCCAACATGTATTTTTTCATATTCTATGATTTTAGTTTTAGTAGTTTACTTTATTTTCCCCTTAAAAGTTGTCTATTTGGGGATTTTATAACACAAAATTAACATAATTTTTCTACCAAAAGCAAAATAAGCAGATAGGTTTTGCTGATAAGTAACTGAAAAAAAGTAAATGTAGGGGTAATTTTTGTAACTGTCTGCCAAGCAACACATTCACGTAGCTGACTATGCTTTTATTTTGCCTGATTACTTATTTGAATATTTTTCTGCAATTTTGTAACTTTGGCGTGTAATTTGAAAATACTTTATAGATTCAAACTTTAAAAACAATTTTATGAAAAATCCCTTTATACATAGCTCAAATAGCAAACCTATAGTGTTTTCTATTGCTTGTGGTATATTTTTTATGATAAGTGCTTGTAAGGACAAAGTGGCAAGTACAGAAATACCAACAGATTCTACAACAGTAACAACAGTAGATACCCCTAAGGAAAATACTGCAAATGGCATGACAAAAGACAGTGTTGCAAAAACGGATACGCCAATGGTTGCAGAAATAGAGCCACCAAAAGTAGAAACTGTAGTAAAACCAGACAAACCGTCTAACACTAAAGAAACGGGCGTAAAACCAGACAAGCCGTCTAATACTAAAGAAACGGGAGTAAAAACTCCTATCAAGGAAACTACAACAGTTAAAAATACGGGAAAAAAAACAAATCACGAAGAGTCCAATTTACCTAAAGATTTGGTAGAAAATCCAGACCAGCCTTCTGTTCCCAAAGATGGTTACCCAGGTTTTTATAAATTTGTACGTGAAAACTTAAAATACCCTGAAATGGCTATCAAAGAGGGTGTAGAAGGTAGTGTAAGATTGCAATTTGTGGTAAGCAAAGATGGCACAGTATCACATATTAAAGTAATTAGTGGTATTGGTTCGGGTTGTGATGAAGAGGCAGTACGTATTGTCAAACAATCTCCAAAATGGCAACCAGCAGTATATAAAGGAAATCCTGTTACGAGCAAGGCATCTATTCCAATTTCATTCAAATTAAAATAATACGTTTTTTTTGATTAGATTTATTTTTCCTAAATAAAAAATGCTATTTTCTAAGTGATAGAAAATAGCATTTTTTATTGGGTTTTCTGCATCAAAATTTTTTGTTCTTGCAATTTTTGGATAAAATATATTTTTACTTTTTGGTAATTTTTTCTAAAAACGGCACATACCTTTTGCCATAATCTTCCCAAGAAAATCCTTTTTCTACTCTTTTTCGTGCATTGTGTCCCATTTCCAAACATTTTTGTCTGTTTTCATAACAAAAACGTATTTTTTCTGCCAATATTTCATCATTTTCTATTGGAATTACAAAACCATTATACTCATCTCGAATAACATCAGGGCAACCCGTATTGGTTGTGCCAATTACTGCCAAGCCTGTTGCCATAGCCTGCAAAATAACCATACCAAACCCATCTTGTACTGAATTTAATACAAAAAGATTCATTTTTTTATAAAATTCTATTAACTGTGCTTGTGGAACAGCTTGTTGATAAACAATAAAATTTTGCTCTAAAAGTTGCTTATCAAAAGTTGTGCTATCTATTTCCCCAACCAACAATAATTTGATAGCTAAGCCTTGTTCAACAAGTTTTTTTACTGCAAAAATAAGCCCTTTTACATTTTTTTGCGAACTCATTGCTCCTACATAACCCACCACAAATTCATTGGTAGTAGTTTGTAAAGTTCTGTTGATTAGCGGAAAATCTTGTAAATCTACGCCCATGTTATTGACAAATATTTTGTCTGTCGAAAATCCTTTTTCTGTAAATGACTTTGCAGCATAAGAACTTATCGTAGAAATATAATCTACTTCTTCATATTCTTGTATTTCTTTTCTTATTACCCTAACATCAATGACAGATTTTTTGGTAGTTTTTTCCAATAATTCGGCTTGTTCGGCAATATGTGCAGAGCCTCTTTCCAATATTATTATTGCTTTGGGATTGTATTTGCGAATTTTTTGAATGGTATGTAAAGCATAACTTGACCAAATGATATACACATCACTTTGCATATTGACTGTATAACTTGCTAAATAATCAAAGGCTTCGCTGGCTAAAAAATTATAACGATAATCTCCGAGTAGTTTGAAGGTAGTTCTATTAATAATTTCGTTAATGTATAAAGAGGTAATTTTAGTTTTTTCGGTATCTATTACACTCTTTTTTTTGACCATAAATTTTGGCAACGAAGTTACCAATTCCTTTAAATAAATCGTATTTTGTAGGGATTCTGCCAAATAAAAACCATGCAATCTACCAGGTACAATAATTGTAACTTTCATTTTTTAAAAATAAGGTAAAAATTAAAGTTTATGAATAATTAGAATTTATGCTATTTAAAGCTATTTAACCACATAGTAACATAGGACACATAGCAAAAAATTATTCATAAACTCTATTATTTAATCTAAGTTGTTCAACAAACGTATATTCGCCTTTAGGCAAATGAAAGTGTGAGGCGAAGGTAAAGGTAGCAAAGTTCATAGGCATTTTTCTGTAGAATAATGATGATTTTTTGTTTCCATTGACCCATTTTATTCGCATGAAAGCAAATATACGTTTGTTATGCAACTTCCATTAACTATTTTTTTATAAAACGATAAAGACTATATTTTATTTTCTCAAATAGCACAACAGGAAATAAAATTGCAGCAACCGTAGAAAAAGCATAGGTAGATAGAATATTTATTTTTTGTAAGCCATTTAGTAGCTTAAATTCTTTTATTTTAGTAGGATTTAAGCCAATGATTAAACCAATGGCTGCTACAAAAGCACCATGTTTTTTGTAATCCATAATCCAAAATGGATAAGTAATAGCAAAAATGCCTTTAAAAATAGTAAAAGCAGACCAAGAAAGAGGCAATTTTGCATCTTTAAAGGCTTCTACAGTAACATGAATAACTTGTGGCAACCCTGCATCAACTACTTTATAATCTTTCCATTGTTTTTGTAGGGTATCTAAATAAGAATTTACCACAACATTTTCAATCGTAATATTTTGTAAAACTAAAGGTTCTTTTATTAAAAAAAGACGATAGCCACGTGCAACAAGAGTAGTTCCTATATAAATTTGCACATAAATACTACCATCAAATCTTGCTGTATTAACCTCTAAAAAACAAGACCTTTTTAAAATAATGCCTGCAACAAAACTAAAAGAACGAAAATATTTGATGGCAACCTCCTTGCCCTGCCCAACAACACCCGTATAAGAGGCTCTGTCCATCGTATTTTCAGGGGCATCAAAATAAGCCGAATTGCAAAAACCAACTTCAGGATAATCATTAGCTTTTAAAAAATCAACTAAAAATTCTATATCATTAGGCTTATTAATGGTATCATCATTGCCTAAGATAAAACAATAATCTCCGCTTGCCAATTCCATACTTTGCCTAAGATTGCCATCATAACCTAAGTTTTTTTCATTACGTTTATAGACAATAGGAAACTTATAAATTGGTATTAATTTACGGATTTCCTCATCTGTATTATCTTTGGAACAGTCATCACTGATAACAACTTCTATGTTAGAATAAGTTTGTTTTGCAATATATTCTAAATTTTTTAGTAAAAATGCAATACGATTATATTGTGGAATACAAATAGATATTTTCATTAGTATGTTTATTTTAACAAATAGTTACTATATTTTCTTAGATATACACTTTATGAATACTTTAATTTATGTTTGCTTAATAAAAAAAGTAATATATTTCAATAATTCTATCACTCTATGCAAATAACTATAATTAGATTTAATACTCCGAATTAATGCTGCCTCTTTTATCTTTGCAACCGCCATCGGATTATTGTGTAGAAAAATTAGTTTATCTTCTAACTCTGCTATACTACCAAAAAAAATAGCTTCTTTATCTTCTTCAAAAAACTCCATTTGTTCAGTAGTACGGTCTGCAATCAAAATACCACCAAAAGCAGGAACTTCAAAAGTACGCATATTGTGCGAGTCCTCTACTAAATTTTGATGTCTTAAAAAATTAAGAACCCCCAAACAATTTGCAGACACTTGAGCATATTCATCTTCATACAGACTTTTTTGTTGAAAATGATGTTGTAAATAATCATTAAATGGATTACGAGTTTTCCATTCCCTATTTCCATAAATATTTAGGTTTGGGTTATTTAATAGGGTTAATTTTTTTGCTCTTTCTCTGTCGTATGCACCAATAAAAGCAAAAAAATTAAGAAAATCTTGCGATTTTTGTTGCACCAGCAATGTTTCATCATAGCCAAAAGGTATCGTATAACAATTTCTTTTAGTATGGTTTTGTAATTTTTTGGTAATATTTTTTGAATAACTAAAATGAATATCGTAAAAATGTAAACTATCTACAATATTTTTATTGCCTGCACCTTGACTATAAATCTCCAAAGGGTGGTCTGGATTATAATTGCACAGACATTTTGTATATGTTTTTAGTTCGGCAACTGTTTCTGGAAATAATTCCATGCCTTTAAAAATTAGTATAACTGTTGGTTTTAATTCTTTTGCCACAATCAAAACTTCTCGATTAATTCCAAGATAAAAAGCAGAAGGAGAAAATTTAAAATATATTTTTTTTATTAATGTATTACGACTTGCTAATACAGGTAGCTGTATATCTAAACAATGGACACTATATCCAGCTTGTTTTAGACCTCGAACAAAATTATGTTCTATTGCACCTTTACTAAAAGCACCCAATATAAGAATAGATAGGTTTGATTTCATATAGTGCTAATCTAATCTTAAAATATTCCATTTGTAGTTATGATTTTCCAAAGTGCTAATTTTTAGCAAGTATATATTTTATTTTTGTATGCAAATTAATTGATTTGCTAATTATTTTATTATAAAGTTTACAAATGCAGAAATAGTAGCATACAAAAGTATATTTTTAAAAGTTTATCGTATCTTTCAAACTATCATGTGATTTGTGTGATGATAGTATGTTATGTACTTAATTTTTTTGCAAAGCTATGCTATTTTTACGTATAAAAAAAAATAGTTTCGTATATTTCAAAACGAGATTTTTGCTATTCAATTTGGACAAGTAGCTAACTTATTGTGTATCATTTAGTTAATAGACTGCTTGCCAAAGTATTTGTCATTCCAAGCAGGGTTAGCACCAGCGTAGCGAAGAATGACAAAACCCCGTTTTTAACATCAAAAAGACTTTTGCAAGCAGTCTATTAATTTTATTAATGTGAACTACGGATTACTTTATTGATAATCAACAAGTTACAAGTAAAATATATAATAAATAAGTTGCGTAGCAACCGTATATTCGCCTTTAGGCGGGGCTGCCTAAGCGAATGAAATGTAAGGATAAA
>JBIKRY010000211.1:0-8439 GCA_044348925.1 Bernardetiaceae bacterium | reverse complement strand
GTTGCACAAAATCTTTTGCAACAAGGTGCATTGACACAAAATGCGTATAATTTGGTCAAAGAAAATAATAACAATATCAACCGTACAGGTTACAAAGAACAAGAAATAGCAGATTATAAAATTAGAAATATTAAACTAAATGGTGCTTTACATTATAGAATTACTACAAATTTAGAAGCCATTGCCCAAGTAAATTATGGGGAAGGAACCAGCAATTATACAGGCGGAAACCGTTTTTGTTTTCGCAATTTTTCGATGTTTCAAGCCAAAACAGAGCTAAAAAGTAGTAATTTTTATCTACGATTGTATCATACAGCCACTAATTCGGGAGATACCTATGATATTTCTACGTTGGGAAGTTTGCTCAACGAAGTAGCAAGTCCTACAGACATTTGGGCAAAAGAATATGTAAAAAACTATGCACAAAATTTGAGTAATGGACAAAACGACACAGATGCACAAAATAATGCACGTTTGTTTGCAGATAGAAATAGAATTTTGCCAAATACCGAAAGGTTTTTTGCGGTCAAAGATAGTTTGACTCGTATAGCACAGCCCGCAGGAGCAGGATTTGTAGATAGAAGTAGAATGTGGCAAGCCGAAGGAATGTATAATTTTTCATCTTTGTTTAAATTTGTCGAGGTTATTACAGGCTTTAATTATAGAATTAGTCGTTTGGATTCGAAAGGAACTTTGTTTGCCGACAAAAATGGTAGAATCTTAGAAATACACGAATTGGGTGGCTATTTGCAAGTTGCCAAAAGTTTTTACCAAGACCGTATCAAAATTACAAGTTCTGTTCGTTATGACAAAAATCAGAATTTTGCGGGGCAATTTACGCCTCGTGTGGGTGCTGTAGTGCAGTTTTTGCCAAACCATTATTTGCGGTTTTCTTATCAGACAGGCTTTAGAGTTCCAACGGCACAAAATCAATACATAGACCTCGATGTGATTCGTGGACGTGCTATTGGTGGCTTGCCCGAATTTATTGAAAGGTATCAACTTATTCAAAATCCTGTTTATACTTTGCAGGCTATTCGTGATTCTTTGTTAGACCGAAAACCGTTGCAAGCCTATACATTTCAGGAGTTTAAACCCGAAAAAGTACAAAGTTTTGAAATAGGTTATCGTGCCATTATTCGCAATATGTTTTCGATAGATGCCTACTATTACCAAAATTATTACACAGATTTTATCAAAAATATTACCTTTGTGCAGTCCAAAACAGGCACTATTAGTGGTTTACTTGCCAATAATGTGCAAGGATATTTGATGCCTGTCAATGATAGTCGTCAAGTAGAAAGCAATGGCTATGGTATTACTTTTTCGGTTGCATTGCCAAAAGATTTTTTATTCCATACAAATTTTAGTGCAGACAAATTGCTAACACAATTTGCAGCAAATGAAATTGCCGAATACAATACGCCTCCTTTCCGTTATAATATTGGGCTTAGCAATACAAAATTTTGGAAAAAAACGGGATTTGCAATTAATTATCGTTGGCAGGATGGTTTTATTTGGGAAAGTACCTTTGCTACAGGCAAAGTGCCAAGCTATGGGAGTTTAGATGCACAAGTTAGCATACAATTACCTCGTTATAAAGGACAAATAAAAATTGGTGGTAGCAATATTTTGAATGCCTATAATTTGCAAGCATTTGGAAATCCACAAGTTGGGGCTGTGTATTATGTGCAGATATTATTAGACGAATTATTTTAAGTTCTTGCACAGACTAAAGTCTATACTACAAAAATTATTCATAAAATCTATTTACTAATAATTTTACTATGAAATATTGCCTATTGTTTTTACTTTGTTGCTTTATCACAAGCAGTGGTTTTGCACAAGATACACTAAAATTATTGACGTGGAATATTCAAATGTTGCCCCGAATGGTGAAAAATAATGGAAAAGCCAAACGAGCAAAAATCATTGTTGAAAAACTCCAACAGACTGATTATGATGTAGTTATCTTGCAAGAAGCATTTTATAGACGTGCAAGGAAAATCATCACCAAAGGATTAGCTAAAACTTATCCCTATCAAACTAATGTTTTAAACAAGCAAACAATAGGTTTGAAAACTAATGGCGGTGTGGTTATTCTTAGCAAATTACCAATACAAAAAATTGCAGAAATTCAGTTTAAAAGTCGTGCAAGTGTAGATAGATTTGCTCGTAAAGGTGCTATGATGGTTACGGTACAATGGAAAAACCAAGATTTACAGATTATTGGCACACATTTGCAGGCTTTTAGCACAGCCGATATTACCTATCACCAACTTTCGCAAATCAAAAATGAATTGTTAGCAAAGCAACCTTCGCCAATGATTCCACAAATAATTTGCGGAGATTTTAATATTATCAAAACTTTCCCCGATAAAATGCCTAACAATATTGATTCTACAAGGTGGCAAAAATTGCCTCGTTATCCCAAACTTTTAGAAATTTTAGGTGCTGAAGATGGCAATTTATTAGGCGAAAATCAATATTCTATGGACAGACCTAACAATGATTTGGCAAATAAATTTAAACAATATCGACTTTTATTAGATTATGTGTTATTACAAAATCAAACCCCTACAAAACTTGCTATTTTGCGAAAAATAAAAATTTTTCGTCAAGCATGGCACAAAGAACACCAAGATTTGTCCGACCATTTTGGCGTAGAGGCTCTGATTATAAAACAGAATTGAAGTTTATTGTACTAAAGGCAAAGATACTTTTATTTTGTCTTATTACCTCACAACTTAACCTTAGTTAGATTTAACAAAATCTCACATTTTTTAATATTTTAGAGTCAAAAAAAAATATTACCTTTGCCTGTACTTTTTTTGAGTTACAATCAAGAAATTATAATAGACTTTCGCAAAAAAGTCTAATAAGAATACTTTATTACAGGTATAATAAAAGTATATAAAACTTTATCACATTTTTAAATTATTATTATGGAAAAAAAACATTTTTGTTCCTTTTGTCTTTATGCTATTTGTGCAATTTTTTTCAGCGTATTTCTTAGCTCTTGTTTGGGTGATGACCCTTTCGAAAAACAACGTCAGGCAGATGCTTCTACGATTCGCAATTATGTAGCAGCACAAAAACTAAAAGGTGCATTTACAGCATCGGGGTTGTATTTTGATACAATAAGTATAGACAGTTTTAAAAGAAACTCACAGAAAGTAACCCTTACAGACGTTGTAGAGATGAGTTATAAAATATATGATTTGCAAGGAATTTTGCTTGCAAAATCGGATAAATATATTGTGCAACCGCAAGTAGGTACTTTTTTTGCGGGTTTATCCGAAGGAATTTTGCTAACACGCGAAGGACAGACAAGTATTTTTATTGTTCCATCTCTATTAGCATTAGGCTCTAATAGCACAACAATAGGTAGCACAGTGTTACCTCCAAATTCTTGTTTGAGAATAGAAGTAAAAATTACAGATGTACGAACAAGTGCCGAGCAAGATGTACTCGAATCTAGAATTATTCGCAACCATATTGCAAAAAACAACTTGACCATCACAAAAGACAGTGCTGGTGTTATTTTTGTACGACAAACCACCGTACCAACAGGCACAAGTTTTAAAATTGGCGACCAAGTTAGCAATATAGCCTACACAGGTATTACAATAGCTTATACAGGCGTTGCAAGTGATGATAGACAATTTGACAAAGGAGTTTTAGAATTTAGACCTTTGGAAGGCTATGTAAAAGGTTTTATGGCTGGAATTACTATGATGCGTGCTGGTGAAACAGGTTATATTTATATGATTTCGAGTTTGGGTTATGGAGCAGCAGGTTCGTCAGGCAAAATTGCACCATACACTCCGCTACGTTTTGAAATTACAGGATTAACCAAATAAAAGACAGACATAAAAGAGCAGATTCTTGCTAAGCTCATAAAAAGTTAAACAAAGCACTAATATTTCTGTAAGAAATGTTAGTGCTTTTGACTTTAGCAAGAAATCTCCTATAAAAAGTCCTATCTTTTTTAAATAAATCTTAGAAAAACCATAAAAAATAATATTTTTGTACTTTACTTGCAAAAGCAGTCAAAATATACACAAATGAAAATATCGTATAAACAACTTTCAAAATTTATAGAAATAAAAGAAAGCCCCGAAGAAATAGGTAAAATACTTACCGCAGCAGGTTTAGAAGTAGAAAGTATAGATGCTTTTGATACTATCCAAGGTGGTTTGGCGGGAGTAGTGCTGGGAACAGTGCTAACTAAAGACAAGCACCCAAATGCAGATTCGTTAAGTCTAACTACAGTAGATATAGGTAATAACACTATTTTGCCTATTGTTTGTGGAGCAAAAAACGTGGCAGCAGGGCAAAAAGTTGTAGTAGCAACCGTTGGCACAACTTTATATCCAAATAATGGCGAGCCATTGACTATCAAAAAAGCAAAAATACGAGGTGAAGTATCAGAAGGAATGATTTGTGCTGAAGATGAAATAGGATTGGGAACTTCGCATGAGGGCATTATGGTCTTGACAACGGATTTGCCAAATGGAACTCCAGCAAGCAAATATTTTGGTTTGGAAACAGACTATATTTTTGAGATTGGACTAACGCCAAATCGTGCAGATGCAGCTTCGCATTTTGGCGTAGCAAGAGATTTAAAAGTATTGTTGAGAAAGGAACTTTGCAAACCAAATGTAGATAATTTTGCAGCCGATAATCACAACAATACCATAAAAATTGAAGTAGAAAATACAAATGCTTGCTTGCGTTATGCAGGAGTTACAGTTTCGGGTATTACAGTTGCAGAATCTCCAAATTGGTTAAAAAACTTTTTGCAATCTATTGGGCTAAATCCAATTAATAATATTGTCGATATTACAAATTATATTTTGCACATATTTGGGCAACCTTTGCACGCATTTGATAGCGACAAAATAGCAGGCAAAACCTTGAAAATCAAAAACTTAGCAGACGATACTTCTTTCAAAACATTAGATAATGTAGAAAGAAAATTATCGGCAAATGATTTGATGATTTGTGATGGCAACTCACAACCTTTGTGTATTGCAGGGGTTTTTGGTGGGTTAGATTCGGGCATTAGTAACGAAACCCAAAATATTTTTATAGAAAGTGCCTATTTTTCTCCTGAAAGTATCCGTAAATCTTCGCAGTTTCACGGTTTAAAAACAGATGCATCTTTTCGTTTTGAACGTGGAACAAATCCCGAAATGGTAATCTATGCACTCAAACAAGCTGCTTTATTGATAAAAGAGTTGGCAGGTGGCGAAATTTCCTCAACTATTACAGACATTTACCCAAATCCAATCAAAAATTTTGATTTTTTTGTAAAATACAAAAATATCAATCGGTTGATAGGAAAAGAAATGGACAAGCATTTTGTCAAAAAAACTTTAAAAGCATTAGAAATTATTATTAGCAACGAAAATGAAGAAGGTTTGCGTGTTTCTGTGCCACCTTATCGGGTAGATGTGCAACGCGAAGCAGATATTGTAGAAGAAATTTTGCGAATATATGGGTTTAATCAAGTGGAATTGTCGGATAATTTATCGACAAGCTATTTGGCTAATTTCCCTGCAATAGACAGCAATAAAGTACGATTTGCAACAGGAAAACTATTGGCAGCCAACGGTTTTTACGAAATTATTACCAATTCTCTTACCAAACCAAGTTATTCGGCAGCTTTAGGACTAAGTGAAACAGATGTTGTTTTGGCAAATCCTTTGAGTAGTGAATTGAGTGTTATGCGTCAATCTTTGTTGCAAACAGGTTTGGAAATTCTCAATTACAACATCAATCGCAAACAAAAAGATTTGCGATTATTTGAGTTTGGCAAAGTATATGAGCAAAAACAAGCCAACAAATACCAAGAAAAAGTACAATTAGCTATCTATTGGACTGGCTCGCAAGTGCCTGAAACATGGCAACGCAAAACCCAAAAAGTAGGTTTTTATGATATAGCGGAGGCGGTAGCAAAAATTTTGGATAGTTTGGGAATCAAAGATGTGCAACAAGTAGAATTTGCCGAAAATACAGAAAATAGCTACAACAATAAAATATTTGCTTATGGTCTATCTATTATTTGGCGTAAAAAAGAAATTGCACGTTTGGGATTGGTAAAACCAATATTGACCAAACAAGCAGATATTAAGCAAGAAGTATTTTATGCCGAATTGGAATGGGATTATTTGACCGAAAAAATGTCTAACCATTTCAATTACAGTGAGTTATCCAAATTCCCTGATGTGCGTAGAGATTTGTCTTTGGTGGTAAACAAAGAAGTTAGTTTTGAGGAAATTCGCAAATTTGCCGAACAAACAGAGAAAAAATTACTCCAAAAAATTAATGTTTTTGATGTCTATGAAGGCGAAAATATTGCAACAGACAAAAAATCTTACTCGGTAAGTTTTATCCTCAACGACAAAGAACAAACTTTGACTGAAGAAGCCATAGAAAAAGTAATGGCAAAACTAATAAAAGTGTATGAGGAAAAATTAGGGGCAGTAATTAGAAAATAAGTAGTTGTAAATGTAATGTATATTCGCCTTTAGGCGAATGAGTGGATTAGCAAATAATTCGCATTTAGGAAAATATACATTTTATCTTCCTACGTATTACCAAGTATTAACCTCTATTTTACAAAATTTGGACATTAAAAATATCTTTTTATGCAAGAACAAATTAAACAATTATTAGCCGACATCAACCAATACACCGCCTCAACACGTGAGCAAGTAGAAAGTTTTAAGGCTGCTTATACAGGTAAAAAAGGAATTTTGGCAGATTTTTTTGACCAAATAAAAACCATTGCACCAGACAAACGCAAAGAATTTGGGCAACAAGTAAATATATTGAAAGAGGCTGCACAAAATAAACTAAAAGCATTGACCGAAGAACTCGAAAATGCACAGTTAAGCAAGGTAGATAAGCCTAATGATTTGCGTTTGCCTGTAATTCCTGATAGTTTGGGCGGTATTCACCCTCTCACGTACACACGCGAAAGAATTATCCAAATTTTTGAACGAATGGGATTTAATCTTTCTGATGGGCCTGAAGTGGAAGATGATTTTCATAATTTTACTGCCCTAAATTTTCCGCCAAATCACCCTGCAAGAGATATGCAAGATACATTTTTTATTACCAAAGGTACAGAAAATGATATTGCTTTGCGAACTCATACTTCTTCGGTGCAAATACGGACAATGGAAAACCAAAAACCACCTATGCGAAGCATCTCTATTGGTCGTGTATATAGAAATGAGGCTATTTCGGCAAGGGCACATTGTATTTTTCACCAAGTAGAAGGGTTTTATTTAGATAAAAATGTAGGTTTTAAGGATTTGAAAGACACTTTGTATCATTTTTCGAAAGAAATGTTTGGAAAAGACACAAAAATTCGTTTGCGTCCCTCCTATTTTCCATTTACCGAGCCAAGTGCCGAATTAGATATTTCTTGTTTTATTTGTGGTGGCAAAGGTTGCAATGTTTGCAAATATTCGGGTTGGGTAGAAATTGGAGGTTGCGGAATGATAGACCCTAATGTAATTAAAAATTGTAATATTGACCCTGAAGAATATACAGGCTTTGCTTTTGGAATGGGTATAGAAAGAATTACAATGTTGCGGTATCAAATCAAAGATTTACGTTTGTTTACCGAAAATGATGTACGGTTTTTGAAACAATTTGCCTAAAATAAGCACCAATTAACACAAAATCTATGAACAAAATAGAAGAATTTAATAGTTACCGTTCTAAAATGAATGCCGAAATTTTGGGTTCGGATAATTTGGTTATCAAACGGTTTTTCAACTTAGACACCAATACTTACGCAGAAGGCAAACTCGATGTCCGCACAAAGGAAATGATTGGCTTGGCGTGTTCGATGGTCTTACGTTGTGATGATTGTATCAAATACCACGTTGGAAAATGCCACGAAGCTGGACTAAGCAAAGAAGAAACCTACGAAGTATTTTCTATAGCTTTGTTGATTGGCGGAAGTATTGTGATTCCTCATTTGCGTAGAGCTTGGGAATATTTAGACGAATATTATCAATAATTGTTGTTGCAAAATTTCTTTGCAGACAAAGCAAATAAAAACAAATTAATGTAAGTTACGTAGTAGTACGGAACTCCAAGTTCCGTACATGATTTACTAAATGAAACAAACATTTTAGAGCAGAGTTTACTACAAAAGCCTCTGTTTCTACAATTTGTACGGAACAGGAGTTCTGTACTACTACTACTATGCAAATTAGTTTATTATATATTTTACTTGTAACTCATTGATTATCAATAAAGTAATCCGTAGTTCACGTTAAAAATAAGTAACATAAATCAATTTAGCCAAAGTTATCAATACTGTTCCACTTTCCCTAAAAAAAATTTACAACTAAAAATAAACAACACATAAAATTAGATAAAAATTTATTCTAAACTATTAAAACATATTTT
>JBIKRY010000016.1:0-26790 GCA_044348925.1 Bernardetiaceae bacterium | reverse complement strand
AGTCAAAAATACTCATTTCCAACACATTACCTCTTTCTATTTCGGCTTTTCCTCTACAGTTTTCGGATTGGCAATAAATAAGCACTTCGTATTTTTTATAAATCATACCAATTCCTTTTGCAAATACTTCTGTACGAATATCTTTGCCTACAAGGCTGGAGTCGTTACTTTGTACAACGGTAACTGTTTCAGTAAAATTTTTGTTTGCAAAGCTATAGGTTTTTCCTAAATTTTGCATTTCGTATTCGTCTGGATTATTGGTATTGAGGGAGTTTCCATTCCATTTTTTGCTTTTTTCGAAAGGAAATACAAGTTTGATATAGGGTACATTTTCTTCGGTGCGAATGGCAGCCTGAAAATCTATGCGGGCAGTCCAAACATTCCATAGCACCCAATTATCCCGTCCATTTGCACGTTTGTATCTTTCTATTCGGTAGCTTGTGTTTTTGGCAAGGTCTGTATAGACTTCTTTGATTACTTCTTTGAGTTGGTAATTATTTTCGGTTTTGCGAGGATCATTCAAAAAGTAATTGGTTTCTTTGATATTATAGGACACAAAAGAGCCTATTGTAAGCGGAAAATAGTCTGTACCAGACGGTACAAGGTCTAAATTTGCATCATCTGTATTACAAGTTGTGAGCAAAAAAGCTACGCTAAGAAGAAGAAAATATTTTTTCATGTTTTGTCTGCTAATAAATGTAGTAGAATACGAGTAATATTTTCTAAATTAGTATCTTTGCCTTTCAGATAGTAAAAAAATATTACCCATATTCTTCGTAAACATTACTTTTAAAATAAGTTAAAACTTATTTTAAATCATAATCTTTCAATAATTTTTCGGTTTTTGCGTCTTTAATTCTGTTAATCAATTTTTTTTCTTCGTGATTATCTCGTACTATTTTTGCCACCGTAAAGCAGGAGGTTAGCGAAAAAAGATAGCCCATTGCCAAAAAACCTTTCATCCAAATATCTCCAGGCAAGAAAAATAGACCCGCCAAAGTTCCTAAAGAAGAAATTGCAAAAGACACCCATGCCAAAAAATTGAAAGCAGGCGTATTACTTGTATTATTTTCAAAATCAGCCATAAAATAGAGTTTCTTTTTTCTACGAAAAAAGTGCGAATAAAGTTTATTTGCTAATAAATATTTTATACAAGTAATGCAATAAAATAAAATTGTATTTTATTTATTTAAGATAGTGTGTATATTTTTTGCTGCATCTTTTCCATGTTGTGCCGCATTTACAACTTCTGCACCACCATTGAGAACATCACCACCTGCAAAATATTTTGGGTTGGAAGTCTGATACTGTGCCGAAACTACTATTTTTCCTTTGTTGTCTATGGCAAGTTTGGCTACATTGCTCAAAAATTCTACTTGTTTGCTTTGTCCTGTTGCACGAATCACCATATCACAAGCTATTTCAAATTCTGTTCCTTTTATTTCTTGTAATTTACCGTTTACTTCTTCGGTTTGTATCATTTTTACGCCTCGCACTTGTTTGTCGCCAAGAATTTCAATAGGAGAAACATAGAAAATGCCCTTTACGCCTACACTTTTTGCAAGTTCATACTCAAATTCGTAGGCACTCATCATTTCTTTGCCTCTCCTATAGGCTAAAGTAACGGTTTCTGCCCCCATACGAGCTACTTCGGAAGCTGCATCCATGGCTGTATTTCCACCTCCCAAAACCAAAACTTTTTTGCCTACAATATCTAATAAGTGTTTTTGTTTGCGTAATTGCTCAATAAATTCTGTTGCCCCGATACTATTTTCTAAATTTTCTCCTTTTATTCCAAGACTTGATGTTTTTCCCAAGCCAATGCCTAAAAAAATAGCATCAAAATTATTTTCTAAATTTTGTAATTGTTCTTTTGTTTCTATTGGCGTGTGATAGTGTATTACAAATCCAAATTGTTGTTGCAAATAATTTACCTCTGCTAAAACTTCTTCATTCGTAATTTTATAGGGTGCAACGCCATGCACAGTCAAACCAGAAGGTAGTGCTTTGGCTTCATAAATAGTTACTGCATAGCCCAAACTACTCAATTCACAGGCACAGGCAATGCCTGCAGGCCCTGCCCCAACAATAGCTATTTTTTTGCCATTTTCTGTTGCTATTTTGAAAATGGGGGTTTGGTTTTCTATGACTTTTTGGGTTGCAAAATTTTGTAAACGACCTATATCAATCGGCTTTACTTCTTGCAAATTATAGACACATGCCCCCTCGCATAATACTTCGGTAGGACATACTTTGCCACAGGCATTACCAAAATAATTGCTACTATAAATAGTTTTTGCTGCACCTGTTATATTACCCGTATTTATTTGGCGAATAAATAGGGGAATATCTATACTTGTTGGACAAGCATTTACGCAAGGGGCATCATAACAAAATAAACATCGAGAACTTTCATAGTTTGCTTCGGTCAAATTCATTAAAGGTTTGATTTGGGCAAAATTTTTCTGATATTCTTTTTCTGATTCTGGTTTTTTAAATTCAGACATTGGCTATGTGAGTTTATAAGTTGTGTATGTGTTGGTACTTTTTTTAGCAATTTATGTTTTAGTCTGCCAAAATATCTTTCATATCTTGTTTAATTTTTTGTGGAATATACATCAATAATCTTCGCAAGATACGATATTGTAAGGGTTCGATAAATACTTTTTTCTTTCGTGTTGCCAATATTTGTTTACGTTGTTCTATAAATCCACAAACTTGCTGGCGTAAATGTGCATAAGTAGTATCGGCAAAAGTTTGGTGGTATTGTGTAAATAGAGGTTCTATGTCTGGTCTTTCCTCGATAAGCGTAGGCATCCATTTGGTAATTTGTTTTGGTTTTTCGGGAACATAGCCCGAAAAATGGTAAAATACCAAAGGTATGGTATCATTTACATAAAATTTGCCATTTTTTTGGCTAAATTTCCGTTCATGCAAATTCCAAACAGCAGCATTATAACCCAAATCTTTTAGAACAAGGACTTTGTCAAAAAATATTGGTACTAAATTTAGGTTGAGTTGTTCCCCAAAACAGCCTTGTTTGGTTGCGATAAATCCTTGATTGATACACTTTGTTATCCACCACTCTCTAAATGCTTTTGTTTCTGGACAATTTTTAACGGCAATAAATCCAATATTATATATTCCTACATATAACATCATTCTATCTTCAAAGGGTTTGTCTTCTGCAAAGCCACTTATTACATTTTCTATACTGGTAGTAGTTGGGAGGGACGAACAAGCATACGGGGTAAGAATAATATTGTGTGTAACTAATTCTTGTTCCACTAATTGAAAACTATCGTAGATAATAATATCCGTATCTAAATAAATTACAAAATCTGTGTCATATTGTGTGCATAAATAATCTAATACCAATGCTTTTGTGGCTATCACTAATTCAAAAAATGTATAATATTCTACCATTTTATCCCAAGTTGGAACTTGTAAATCTCCAATCCATATAATATCGAAAGAAAATTGATAATCTGCAATATTCCAATTGGCGGAGGGTTTGTCGATGAGGCAGACAATAAATTTATAATCTGGGTTATGATGTAAAAAAGATTTTGCAAGGTTTTCTGCTTGCCATAAATAATTTACCGTAGAAACATTATAGGCTATTTTCATAAGAGTCGGATAAATGTTAAACAAAAATAGGCATTACTGCTTAGTAATACCTATTTTTTGGAAATAATTTTTATAAAAAATTAGTTAATTTTATGTTTTCTACCACCCGTCAAAGAGAAACCAAAACCTACGTGAAAACGCAAAGTTCTGTTATAATTAGGGTTAGAAGGCGTATCTATAGACGAGGTTGTAGTAAAACCTTGCATATATCTTGCATCAAAAAACATCGTGATATGTCCATCTTTTGTCAAATCTTTGTTGAAACCTACCCCAACAATACCTGCCAATTCAAAACCTGCTGCGTTATTGGTAGCACCTACTGCTCTTTCATTTTCTAATAAGAAGTTGAAACTTGGTCCGATTACAAATTTAGGACGAATAGTGCCATATTTTCTTAAGAAAAAGTAATTTGCATACACAGGAACTTCCAAATATGCTATTCTTGTATTTGGACGTGCAGCACTGCCTTGCCAATTTCTTTCTGCATAAAATACTTCGGCATTGATACCCCAAATATTTTTGTATTCTAAAGCAAAATATCCACCCATATTTACTCCCAATACAGGGCTTGTGGAGAGGTTATCTAGATTTACTCCGCCTTTAAGACCGAGAACTGGATGCCAGCCTTGAGCAACAGCATTCTTAGAGGCAAAAAACAATAAGGTAACAAATGCTATATTACCTATGATGCTTGCTAATTTTGATTTCATATAAAAGTATTAATTAGGTTTATAATAGTTTGATTTTCGAGTAAACAGACAAAAAAATATAGGCTTAATTACTTTGTAAATAAACTTTCGAAACAAAAATAAAGTTTTAATTTGAAATTTATCAAATTAAAGATATTTTTTTTCATATTTTTTTTAGAAACTATTTTATATCTTTGTTTACGAATTGCAAACATACTAAAATATTATCGCAATACAATGCCAAAATCTAAAAAAAAAATTCTTTTTATCTACTTAAATTCTTTCTCAGGTACAGGAGGCATTGAAAAATTTAATGCTTGTTTGATGAAAAGCATTGGTGAATATACACAAAATAGGAATATTGGTTATGAGGTTATTTCTTTGGCTGATGTTGTAGCAAATACCAATTATTTGCCACAAAATTTGTTTCGGGGGTTTGCAAATAGAAAATTCCAAGCTATGGTATATGCTTTTTGGAAAATTTTTAATGCTGATATTGTTTTATTAGGTCATATTAATTTAATAGTTTTAGGCTTATGGACTTTGCTATTCCCAAATAAAAAACTTTTGCTTGTAGCACATGGTATTGAAGTTTGGCAAGATTTGAGTTTTTGGAAAAAAAAGGTTTTGCAATATTGCACAAAAATTTTGGCAGTAAGTAATTTTACCAAACAACAAATGATGCAAAAACAAGGTTTAGACGGCAGTAATATTACTATTTTTCCCAATACATTAAACCCTTTTTTTGTCTTGCCTACAGATTTTCATAAACCTTTATATTTATTAGAAAGGTATAAAATTCATTCCAACAGTTTTGTTTTTGTAACTTTGGCACGTCTTTCGTCTGCCGAGCAGTATAAAGGTTATGATAGGATTTTGGAGGCTTTACCAATGGTATTGACACAATATCCTACTTGTAAATATGTAATTGCAGGCAAATATGACGATAAAGAATATACAAGAATTACAGAAATTATCAAAAAAAACAACTTACAAAATAATGTTATCCTCACTGGTTTTGTCCAAGATACAGAATTAATAGACCATTATCTGTTGGCAGACACGTTTATTATGCCAAGCAGTGGCGAAGGGTTTGGAATTGTGTATTTAGAGGCTATGGCTTGTGGTTTGGGAGTTATTGCAGGCAATAAAGATGGCAGCACAGATGCCTTGAAAAATGGAGAATTAGGGCAACTGATAAATCCTGAGAGTATTGAACAAATTGCAAATGCGATGTTACGAAGTTTACAAAATCCATTACATACCATAGATAAACAAAAAATACAACAACAAGTATTGCATTATTTTGGCTTTGAAAGTTTCAAACAAAATACAAAAGAAGTTTTTGTAAAGTATGAATAAATGTATATAGTTTGGAAAGACACCGTTTTGATGGAACGAAGAAGTAGAGTAGTAGGAATATGATTATATAGGCTTGCATAGGCAATTTGTAAAGCAAAAACAAGCAATTCTGTACGAAAACAATAGATTTTACACTTTTTTTACACTTTTTTTTGTAACCTTAAATATTTCTGTATATTTGCAGACTTTTATAATAACATTTTAAACATTGTACGACTATGCCTTGTGGTAAAAAAAGAAAAAGACATAAAATTGCGACACATAAACGCAAAAAAAGATTGAGAAAAAACAGACATAAGAAAAAAGGCAAATAGTCCTTGCTGTTATAAACGAATAGTTTATCAATAATCTTAGTAGTAAGTGCGGATAAAGTCCGCACTACATTCGTTCTTTGACATTAATCCATTTAAAATGAGCAGCGAATTAATTATCAACTCCACTCCGCAAGGAGACCGCATAGCTCTTTTACGGGAAAAACAATTAGTAGAATATCATATCGAAAGCCATAGCGAAAATTTCCACGTAGGAGATATTTTTCTTAGCACAGTTCACCGAATTCATACCAATCTCAATGCCGCTTTTATTGATATTGGATACGAAAAAGACGCATTTCTACATTATTTAGATTTAGGTCCTAATATCAAATCACAACTAAAATTTAGCCGTTCTATTCAAGCAAGTAAGAAAGGAACAGTAAATACCAAACTTACAGGTTTTAAGATGGAAACCCAAATAGATAAGTTTGGCAAAATGGCTGATGTGATAAAAGGCAATCAACAAATGTTGGTGCAAATTGTAAAAGAACCCATTGGAACAAAAGGACACCGCTTGTCGTGTGAACTTTCTTTACCAGGTAGATATATTGTCTTAGTGCCATTTGGCGATGGAGTAAATGTATCTAAAAAAATTACAGACAACCAAGAAAGAAAACGTCTGCAAAGACTTGTAGCATCTATACGCCCCGAAAATTTTGGAATTATCGTAAGGACTGTAGCAGAAGGAAAAGATGTGGCTGAACTCGATAGAGATTTGAACGAATTGTTAGACAAATGGGCTTTAGGAATGGAAAAACTCCAAACCGCAAAGCCAAGAGAAAAAATTATCGGAGAAATGAGCCGTGCAACTTCTATGTTACGTGATGTATTAAACGAAAGTTTTGATAACATTATTGTAGATGACAAAGAAATGTATGAGGATATCCGAACTTTTATTCACACCATTGCCCCCGAAAAAGAGAAAATAGTAAAACTGCATAGCGGTAAATCAAAAATATTTGAACAATATAGCATAGAAAAGCAACTAAAAATGCTTTTTGGACAGACTGTTAGCTTGCCTAATGGTGGTTATATTATCATCGAGCATACTGAAGCATTGCACGTCATAGATGTAAATAGCGGAAATAAAACTTCAGGAAGCAATGATGACCAAGAAACTGCAGCCTTTAATGTCAATATGGAGGCAGCAACCGAAGTAGCACGCCAATTGCGTTTGAGAGATATGGGTGGAATTATTGTCATAGATTTTATAGACATGAAAAACCCTGCACATAAACAACAAATTTATGACCATATTCGCAAGGAGATGAAACCCGATAGGTCTAAATTTACGGTATTGCCTCTCACAAAATTTGGATTAATGCAAATCACAAGACAACGGGTAAGACCTGAAATGAATATTGTTACGCAAGAAAAATGCCCTACTTGTAATGGAACAGGCAAAATTACTGCGTCAATTTCTGTTGCCGAAATGATAGAAACAAAATTAGAATATGTTTTGACAAAACAAAACGAATCGGGACTAACACTCATTACACACCCCTATTTGCACGCATTTTTCACGGCAGGATTTATTTCTAAACGTATGCGTTGGTGGTTAGATTACCGAAAATGGATTAAAATTGAAAAAGATTCGTCTTTGGCAATTACAGAGTTTCACTTCAAAAATAAGTTGGGACAAAATATAGAATTAGAATAAGTAAAAAACCTTCCTAAAGTATTTTAGGAAGGTTTTTTTGCTTATAAATGATTGGTTATTGTAAAATTTCAGTTGTAATGACAATTTTTTCAAGTAAAATTATTTAGAAACAAACAATTACACTTGTTTGGTTTCCATAAAGGAAATTATCTTTTCTAAGTTTACCATTTTATTTATCTTTTTGCAACAAAGTTACTGTATTTCGTAAATCTGTAAGGCTGGTTTCTAAGAGGGTAATTTTTTCTTTCAAAAAACTTACTTCTTGGTCTTTTAAAAGTAGAGCTTGTTCCTTGTCTTTATCCGAATAGTTGTAATTATAAATATTGCCTAACACCAAACCTTGTGCATTTTGATTGTTTTGGTGGCTACTATTGGTAACACAAATAGTATCAGGCAAAAATTCTTGAATAGGTATTTGGAGAATTTTTGCAAATCCTGAAATTTGCTCTAAATCAGCAGTAGTTTCATTTCTCTCTATGCGGGCGTATGTGGAAGAAGAAACTCCCAGTAAATCTGCCATTTCTGCCTGCGTTAATTTGCGGTCTTCTCTTGCGGTAAATAATCTTGTGCCTACTTTCATTTTCATTGTCAAAATTAGGTTATAAATTGTCGAAAGGTGGTTTTTAATTTTGTAAAGTTATTAAGAAATTTGCAATAAGAAAATTTTAATAACCATATATTTTCTTTGCGGATACCGAAAAGCAAAAGAGTAGGTAGGGTTTTTCTTAAGTTAAAAAAGCAATAAAAATGAAGAAAGAAATTTTAGTATTAATATTCTGCATTTTTTTTTCTATTTCAACAAAAATTTATGCACAAACAACCTGTCAAATGGCTGTTTATCAGGTACAAAACTATGTAAATAATATAAATTATTCATACAATAATTCCATGAGATGGATTATGTATAACGTACATCCTTATCATAGAAATAGGTATATTCATAGTTTAAATAATTGGTATATACAGCATACAAATTATGCAAATAATTTGTATTATCAAATCCAAGCTGAATGTTCTTTGCAGAGAAATCCAAATCAAGGCGGAGAAATTAATTCTGAAAGACAACCTGATGATGTTGTTTTAAATCCAGCTGACCAGAATAAAACAATGCGAAAACGTATTAACATACCCGAAACTGCCAAAGGATGGCAACCAATTCATTAATTTTACAATTTAAACAAATAAATAATGAGGATAGTTTATCAGAGTTTATTAATTGTATTTTTGTCTTTATTTTTTGTTGCTTCTAATTACAAAAGCAATATTTCAAAAAGACATCATAGAGTCATTTGTTATTATAACCCTAACATTGCATTAACAGGGCAGCCTGTTGAATGTTCATGGGACGATGACACAGGCTTAATACCAACTATTGAAAAAATTAAAAGAGTTACTCAGTTTAATTCTAAATTTCTTGTAGGGCAGACAACTCAACGGATAGACAATGCATATGCAACTATTTATGAAAATCAAAGAACCATTATTTGTGATGTAGATTTTCTTGAAAGTCTAAATGAACAAGTAGGTACACAATGGGCTGCTATTTCTGTTGTTGCTCATGAAATAGGGCATCATTATTATGGACATATCGAAAAAGGTAGTAATCCGTTACCAAGTGAATTAGAAGCCGATTATTTTTGTGGTTTTGCACTTGCACGTCTCGGTGCAAGTAAAGAGGCAGCTATTGCTGCTATGGATAAAGGTATTGGCACAGAAGAAGATACACCATCACACCCAAACAAGTATGATAGAATAAAGTATATTATAAATGGCTGGGAGAAAGGCAAGAGTGGTAGATAAATTGTATAACCTTAATGTTTATACAAGTTGCAAACCCCTTTGCAACTTGTTTTTTATACATTAAATATACTACTTGCAAAGCAAACAAGTTGTTATTACACAAAGGAAAATAGTTATCAAAAATGCTTAAATAGTAACAACTAAAAAACCTTAGTAAAATTATTTACGAAGGTTTTTTAGTTATTGTAAGTTGCGTAATACGTAGCTGGAGCTATTTGCTAATCAAATTATATTATTTACTTACTTAGCTAAAAATTTTGTAAAAAGGCAGGGTCAAATAGAATTTTCCTATCTTCGTGCAAAATTATTTCTTTTTGTTTAAACTCTCCATTGGTGCGAAAATACAAGTGATAAAATTTCATACCTCGTTGAATTTCAGCTATATACATCGTATCTTTTTCGTTTTGTAATAGCCAAACACCTTTACGAAGAGCATAACTTGGGTAGTTTGATTTTACTTTGTCTTTAATTATATCAGGCAATAAACTACTGCGTATTTCTTCGCTACGTTGCAAAATAGTGGCTTTGCTATCAAAAACATATCTATAGTCATATCTTGCACGTCTAAAGGTAGCAATATATTGGTCATTGGATTTGTGCCAATGCAATAATTTTACGCCTTGATATTCTTGACTAAGACGATTTTGTATAGCTATAGGAACTTGTTGCAATTCTAAATACGAAACTGCACAAGCCGAACAAGCTACAAGCAAACAACAAAAAGAAAAAATACGAATCATTTAGATAGCAAGTGGAGTTTTAACCATAACTTTTTCCCATATTTTGCCTTTTTTCACAAAATAATAGCGAAGGTCTTTATTTATTTTTCGGAACATTATATCTGCTAAAGTAAAATCAGGTTTGGTGGTATCACTAATACTCGAAGGTCTTTTCCAAGTAAAACGATAATCTACCAACAAAGAATCTCCTTGAGGAGTTTTGGCTTTGAGAGTCCAAATGGCTGCAAAATCAGAAATAGGAAAAATACTATCTTCAGACATTGCTGTCCAAGTATATTGGTAAGTTTGTTTGGTTTTACCATCTTCTTGTGGACAAGTCATTCTATTTTGCTTGAAAGTACATTGCATATAGTAGTCATTCAAAATAGCTTTGAGACGTGCAGTATTTTTCCAATCTGGTCGCATTGCTAAAAGAGAATCTACTTTTCTACTTTCCTCACTAATTCTTTCTTGTTCAGACTGTTTTTTGCTACAGGCAGCAAGACAAATTCCTGCCAAAATAATGCTTAGAAATAAGATATTTTTTTTCATTGGTATAATTTTTAAAACTAAGCCACAAAGGTACAGCTAAAAATTATTGGAAAAGCCTATTTGTCCTTAAATTTTGTTAAAAATAGGACATCGAACATTTTAGAAGAACTAAATTTTGTTCTTCTAAAACTACGATATTACTCTTGTTTTTTAAAATAAAACTTTTGTATTTGGCAACATTTTTTTTACCTTGTCTTTTTCGGCATCAGGAAATTGATTTTCGAGTAAGTTTAGGGTTTGTAATTTGCCAAGTTGCGACATTTCGGCAGGCAGACTTGTATATTTGTTGAAAGATAAGTCTAATTGCTTTAAGTTGCTAAGTTTGGTAATTTCGGAAGGCAATACAGAAAGTTGCGACTCTCTTACATACAATTCTTGAATAGGCAAGGCACTAATCATAGAAATTACTTGTTTCAAATCTACTTGAGCACCACTAATAATCAAAACTTGTAAATTTGGTAGTTTTGCTACTTCAGCAGGAATAGTTTGTATGCCACTTAAAGAAAGTTTGATAACTTTGTCGGGTTCTTTTAAGGCATCTGCCAAAGAAGTATATTCTTTTGCAGCCGATAACTCTGCCTCTCCTAATAAATTTTGGGCAACTGTTTGGAAGTCCATTGCAAGAGAGAAGAAAAATACAAAAAAGAATTTTATGAATTTTGTCATTGTGGTATAGTTTAAGAAGATTGTTGTTTGTAAACCAAAAATATATAAATTATTCCGAAAAGCAAAATTAAATAAAAGCTATTATTTTTATAAAATGAAACCAGCAACACAAACACTTGGAAATTTTGCCGTTATCCTATTATTTGTCTTTGGAGCAATACTTATTGTAGGTATTGCTTATTTGGTAAATACTATTTTTAGTCAATCAAAACCCAATCTTACCAAACTTAGTAGTTATGAAAGTGGCGAGGAAGCCATTGGCAAAGTTTGGGGGCATTTTAATGTCCAATTTTATGTAATAGCTTTAATTTTTTTGCTCTTTGAGGCAGAACTTTTGCTATTGTTTCCTTGGGCAGTGGTTTTTGTCGAAGAAGATTTCCAAAAAGCTACCAATAATCTTTGGCAGTGGTTTACGTTTGTTGAAATTTTTATTTTTGTTGCCATCTTAGTAATTGGATTTGTATATCTTTGGAAAAAAGGATTTTTGGATTGGCAAAAACCAAGCATAAACACAAAAGATATACCATCTGTAGTCCCTAAAGATTGGTATGAAAATTTGTAATACTATTTTTTATGTTTTATAGACTCCTCCAAATTTGTAATCTTTACGCTTAATTAGTAAAAAAAAGTGTAACAAATTAACCTATTTTGCAAGGAAATTTGTAGCACAACAAACATTTTGTTTTATTGTAGAGTTGTTCATAGTAAAATTGGTAATGGCAATTCGCAAAATATTCTATATAATTTAGCTATGGCAAAAAAAGTAATTGTAATTGGGGCAGGTTTTGCAGGCATTGCCGCTGCTACTACGTTGGCAGAATATGGTTTTGATGTAACTGTATTAGAAAAAAATACGACTGCTGGAGGTAGGGCAAGGGTTTTTGAGGCAGAAGGATTTACCTTTGATATGGGTCCAAGTTGGTATTGGATGCCTGATATTTTTGACAAATATTTTGCACGTTTTGGCAAAAAAACAAGTGATTTTTATACCTTACATAGACTTTCGCCATCTTATACTGTAGTGTTTGGGCAAAATGATTTTGTGGATATTCCTTCAGATATGCAAGCATTAAGGCAATTATTTGAAAGCTATGAAATAGGAAGTGCAGCCAAATTAGACGAATTTTTGGCTCAAGCAGCCTACAAATACAAAGTAGGAATTGATACCTTTGTATATAAACCAAGTTTATCTATTCTTGAGTTTTTGCAACCACGTTATTTATTTGATGCCTTGCGTCTGCAAATTTTTGAATCTTTTGCAAGCCATGCAAGAAAGTTTTTTTCTAATGAAAAATTACTAAAAATAGTAGAATTTCCCGTCTTATTTTTGGGTGCAGTACCAGAAAACACACCTGCTATGTATAGTCTAATGAATTATGCAGATATGGCATTAGGTACGTGGTATCCAATGGGCGGAATGCACCAAATTGTAAAGGGAATGGTAAAAGTAGCCGAAGAAAAAGGCGTAAAGTTTTTGTATAATCAAACGGTTAGCAAAATAGATTTTGAAGGCAATAAAGCTACTAAAATTACAACTAATTCGCAGAACAATCCGCAAATATTTGACATCGATGCTGTAGTTGCAGGGGCAGATTATCAGCACATAGAACAAGACATTTTGCCAAAAGAGTTTCAAATGTATGACAAAACCTATTGGAATAGTCGTGTAATGGCACCATCTTCAATTATTTTCTATTTGGGAATTAACAAAAAACTCAAAAATTTACGACACCATAACTTATTTTTTGATACTGATTTTGCACTTCATGCCAAAGAAATTTATGAAACGCCAATGTTTCCTACCGAGCCATTGTTTTATGTTTCGGTGCCGTCTCAAACAGACGACAGCGTAGCACCTGTAGGCTGCGAAAATGTTTTTATCTTAATTCCTGTTGCACCAGACTTGGAAGACAGTGAAGCTATGCGAGAAAAATATTACCACATTGTCTTAGAAAGATTGGAAAAATTGACAGGACAAACTATTCGGGAATCGGTAATTTATAAACGAAGTTATGCACACAAAGATTTTATTGCAGACTATAATTCTTTTAAAGGAAATGCCTATGGTTTGGCAAATACTTTGCGACAAACTGCCATTCTCAAACCAAGTCTAAAAAACAAAAAAACAAAAAATATATATTTTACAGGACAGCTAACAGTGCCAGGACCTGGAGTGCCTCCTTCGCTAATTTCGGGACAAGTAGTAGCAAAAGTAGTAGCAAAAGAACATAAATAGACTTTTTGCGAAAATATTTTTTGACCTAAAAATCTAATTTTGTCATTCTTTGCTTTGCTAAGAATGACAAAAATTGTTTTGATGCGGAAAATCTACGTGGCTATAAGTTGCTTTTAAAATTGTTCAAAAAATGCTATGTTTGTTGTAAAAGATACAATTTTAACAAAACCCTTTCTAATAATTTCTTATAAAATTAGAATTTTTTTCAAAATATTACTATATTAAATAAACATTTTTTTTAAATATTTGTTTAAATCAAAAAATAGTTAGTAATTTGTAAAAAAATAAGAAAAAAGATGACAGAGAACACAACAGACCTAAGCACCGAAGAAAAAATAAAAGAAGCAGCTCGTAAAATATTCTTACAAAAAGGCTTTGCAGGGACAAAAATTAGAGATATAGCCGAAGAAGCAAATATTAATATTGCATTACTAAACTATTATTTTAGAAGTAAGGAAAAACTTTTTGATGCCATTTTTAATGAAGCTTTAGCTGAACTTTTAACAGGTATGTTAGCAATATTGAATGACCGAAGTTTAAGTTTTGAGGAAAAAATTATCAAAACAGTAAACTCTGATACAGAGGCACTAAAAAAGAATCCACTACTTCCAACTTTTGTATTTAGTGCTATGCATGATAATGTGGATAAAATTATAAAAAAATTTCCAAACATATTAATAGATTTTGATAATGCACATTTTGTTGAACAGTTTAAAGAAGGAGTAGCACAAGGAAAGTTTCGAAACATTCATCATGACCACTTATATTCTTGTATGCAAGGTATGATACTGCAACCATTTATTGAAAAAACCATGTTTTGTTTTCAATATCCCGACAAAACCGAAACCGACTTAGAAACACTGTTTCTTGAATTTGTAGATAATCATAAGCAAATTGTAATAGATATGTTGTTGAATTATATAGTTATTCGTTAAAAAATTGTAACTAATAGTTCTTTAAGAAATGTTAGTTATAATTTTTTATTTTTTAAAAATAGTTTTAAACAAATTTTTAAATCTCCTGTTTAATATATTATATTTGCAACATCATTAACAATGCACAACCTTACAAGGTTTCTAAAACCTTGTAAGGTTTTTAAAGGTACACAATTTAAACAAATTTTTAAATCATAATATTAAATCAATATATTAAAACGAAATTGTAAAATGAAATCATATCTCATATTATTTTTGGCACTTTTGACTTTTTCAAGTAATGCCCAAAACACGAATTTAACTTTGCCACAAATTCTCGAAAAAGCCTTGCAAAACAATACCAACATTGCAACCGCAGAATTAGACAGAGAAATAGCAGCAAGCAAGGTTCGTGAGGTTTATGCAAATTTACTACCTAAAATTGACTTTTCAGGACAGTATCAATATATGTTGCAAATTCCTGTGCAGATTTTACCTGGGGAGATTTTGGGCAGACCAGGCGAAAAAATCCCTGTGCAGTTTGGTGTGCCACAAACGACAAGTGCGACTTTTTCGGCTTCGCAAATTATTTATAATCCTTCTGTTTTTTTGGCAACCAAAGCAGCAAAAGCAGGTGCAAATCTTACGACTTTGCAAGTAAAAGAGGCAAAAGAAAATGTAATTTATTCGGTTTCGGCAACCTATTACAATTTGCAAACTGTTGCCAAACAAGCAGAGTTTGTGCAGGCAAATATGGCAAGCATCGACAAATTATTAGCAATTACTGAATTATTACAAAAAGGTGGAATGGCAAAACAATTAGACATTGACAGACTGAAAGTGAATAAACAAAATTTGCAAACAAATTACCAAAATTTACAAGTAGTTGAAAAACAATTACTTAATGCCTTGAAATTGCAACTTAATTTGCCACAAACCGAAGAAATTAGCATAGACAAAACCATTTCAGAAACAGAAACTACTGTTGATAGTCAAATAGGTTTGCGAACAGATTTGCAACTTTTGGAGCAAAATTTTACGTTGCTTAACCTCCAAAAAGAAAGTATCAAGGTTGGTTATTTGCCTACTTTGGCAGCTTTTGCCTCTTGGGGACATTCGGCTTATAACAATACTTTTAATCCTTTTGAAAAAAATGCAGGTACAAGTTGGTATCCGACAACCTATGTGGGTTTGCAGTTGAATGTGCCAATTTTTGATGGAATGAGGAAATATCACGAAGTAAAAACTAAGAATTTTGAGTTAGAAAAATTGCAAAAACAACGTCAATTACTCACACAAAATATAGAAATGCAGACCTCAAATGCACAAAATCAATATGCACAAAGCAAGGTTTCCTTAACATCACAACGTGAAAATTTAGCATTGGCACAAAAAAACTATGAAAACTTACAGTTGCAATATAAAGCAGGAATATTGCCAATTTCTGAAATTATTAGTGCCGAAAATTCTTTGAAAGAAGCACAAACAAATTTCTTAACAGAGTTGGTAAAATTGCGAATGGCAGAATTAGAACTCAAAAAAGTTACAGGAAATTTGATTGCTAATTAAATTTATGCAATAGTTTTTTTACGTTGGCAATGGTCGAAGACCTTGACAATCGTAAAAAAACGGAAAAAAATACGATTGTCAAGGTCTTCGACCATTGCCAACGTATAGATAAAATAAACGACAAAACCTATGAAAAACATCACGCAAAAACTCAAAAAAACTTTGGTAAAAGTTGGTGTACCAAAATCACAAATTCAGCCTAATAGCAATCTAAAAAAAGATTTGGGGTTGGATAGTTTAGAAATAGCCTTGTTACTCAATGAGTTAGAAGAACAATTTGAGGTGCAAATTGAAGATTTAGAATGGGAAAAATTGGTAACAGTAAAAAATTTACAACAGTATTTGCAAAATAAAAAGTTGTACGTTGGCAATGGTCGAAGACCTTGACAATCGTAAAAAAAACGGAAAAATACGCTTGTCAAGGTCTTCGACCATTGCCAACGTATAAGGGAAATTAAAACAAAAAAACATCAAAACGTATGAAAAAAATAATTTTAGCCATTTTGGTTATAGCTGCTATTTCGGCAGCCACAGCTTGGAAATTGTTGGCAAACAAAGAAATTGCAGAAGCACAAGTACACAAAAAAGACAAAACCACAAAGGTTTTGGTAAAAACAACCAAAATTAGCAAACAAGATTTGGGCAACTCACAACAATTTTTGGGTGTGTTTGCAGCCAATAAAGAGGTGCAAGTTTTGAGTGAGGCAAATGGAAAAGTGGTTTCCATAGGCGTAAAAGAAGGCGAAATGATTGGAGAAGGTAGCCAAATTGCCAAAATTGATGATGAATTATTGCGTTATCAACTTTTGGCAGCCGAAGCAAGCTACGCAGATGCAATGAATGACCGCAAAAATTATGAAACCCTTGCAAAAGGTGATGCCATTACACAAATGCAACTGAACAAGGCAATTTTGGCAGAAAAAACAGCCGAAAGTCAAGTGAAAATATTGCAAAAACAGATAAAAAGTACATCAATAATTTCGCCTTTTTCAGGAATTGTAACCTCAAAAATGTTTGAATTAGGTTCGGTAATCAATGCTGGAAATCCATTAATTCAGCTTACAGATATTGCAACTTTGAAATTGCTTATCAAAATTCCTGAAAAAGAAATCGTAAATTTTAAAGTTGCACAGGTGCTAACCGTAAAAACAGATGTTTATCAAGACATAGAATTTAAGGGAGTTGTGTCTTTAATTTCTGTAAAAGATGACGCAAACCATAATTATACAGTGCAGATTTTGGTGCAAAATTCCTTAAATAATGCTGCAAATATGCTTCGTGTAGGTATGTATGGCTATGTGAAACAAGAAAAAAGTTTGCAAACTAATGCTTTAACGATACCTAAAACTGCCTTAGTGGGTACAATAAAACAACCACAAGTGTATGTTTTTGAGAATGGAGAGGCTGTTTTGAAAGATATTGTTTTGGGAGTTTCGACCAATGATAGCTATGAAATTATATCGGGACTTGTTGAAAATGAGGAAGTTATCACAACAGGACAAATCAATTTACAAAACGGAACAGCAGTAATAAAATAATTGTAGCATAGATGTAGCATAGACTTTAGTCTGTGCTTTGTTAAACTAATAATGCACAGACTAAAGTCTATGCTACAGTAAACTAAAAAATATACAAAAGATGACACTCACAGAATTATCCATAAAAAGACCTTCCTTGATTATCGTAATTTTTACGATTTTGATAGGAGGCGGACTTTTGGCATACTCAAAATTGAGTTATGAATTATTGCCAAAATTTTCTGAACCCATTATCACCATTGCTACGGCTTACCCTGGTGCTTCGCCTTCGGAGGTGGAACAGCAAGTTACAAAGAAAATTGAGGAGGCTGCAACAAATTTAGAAAACGTCAAAGATATTACATCAACTTCTATGGAAAGTTATTCTTTGGTAGTTGTCAATTTTAAGTATGGAACAGACCTCGATTTGACTATTCAACAAGCACAACGCAGCATAAACAATGTCAGAGCTGATATGCCAAAGGAGGTAAAAACCTCGAATATTTCTAAGGTTTCGATGAGTGATATGCCGATTTTGAGTTTATTAGCAACTTCCGATTTGCCCGATAGAGAATTTAGGCAACGTATGAAAGATGAGATTTTGCCCCAAATTCAGCAAATTAAAGGCGTTGCTACGATTGATTTGGTGGGTGGCGAAACTCGTGAAATTCGTATTGATGTGAACCAAAATCAGCTAAAACATTATGGTTTGTCCTTATTACAAATTTCGCAAGCTATTGGACAAGCAAATTTGGAGTTCCCAACAGGCAAAGTAAAACAGGAAAATGAGCAAATGACTGTACGGTTGGCAGGTAAATTTCAACGTATCGAAGATTTGCAAAATTTGGTTATCAAAACTGAAAATAATAGCCCCATTTATTTGAAAAATGTTGCAAATATTACAGACGGAATAGCGGAAAGAGAAAGCATTTGCAGATACAATGGCAAGAATGGTTTAGGTATTTTCTTAAAAAAACAGTCAGATGCAAACACTGTAGAAATTAGCAAATTGGTACGTGAAAAATTGGCAGAAGTAGAGAAAAACTACACTGCACAAAACGTGAAATTCATTGTTTCTGATGATAACAGTATTTTTACTTTGAATGCGGTTGATGCCGTAACTCACGATTTAGAAATTGCTATTGCCTTAGTTGCGGTTGTGATGTTATTGTTTTTGCATAGTTTGCGAAATGCTTTAATTGTCTTAGTCGCAATTCCTGCATCTTTGATTTCTACTTTTATTGCCATGTACTTTTTAGGCTATACTTTAAATTTAATGACCTTATTAGGAATGAGTTTAGTCATTGGTATTTTGGTTGATGACAGTATTGTGGTCTTAGAAAATATTTATCGACATTTGGAAATGGGCAAAAATGCTCGTCAAGCAGCCCTTGACGGTCGTAACGAAATTGGTTTTACAGCTTTGTCTATTACGATGGTGGACGTAGTAGTTTTCTTGCCCATTACGTTTGTAGAAAGTGTAATTTCTGATGTTTTAAGACAATATGCAGTGGTGGTTGTGGTATCAACTTTGCTAAGTTTGTTTGTTTGTTTTACGATAACACCTTTGTTGGCTTCACGTTTTGCAAAACTTACACACCTCAATCCGAAAAATCCTTTGCAGTGGTTATTGATACAATTTGAGAAATTTATTACAGGTTTTACAACGATTTATGCCGATTTAGTAGCTTGGTTTTTAGGTCATAAAATTGTTGGTTTTGCGAGTATTGCAAGTTTTTTTGTGGCAACAGGTTGGATGATGAGTTTGGGAATTATGGGCGAAGAATTTTTTAAGGAAGGTGATGACCATAAGTTTTTGCTAAAATTGGAATATGATAACAAAACAAATTTGCAAGCTAATAATTTGATAACCAAACAAATAGAAGATGAATTGATTAAAAAAGACGAAATCAATTTTATTTCTACTAACATTGGCGGGGCAAGTTTTACAGGCAGTTTGGGGGCAGGAAGTGCTTATAAATCTGAAATTATTGTAGGAACAGAAAAAACTTTTGCAATGCCTACCTACATATATATGATGCAGGTAAAGAAAGAAATTGAACAAAAATTTGCGGGTGTCAAAACCTCTGTTTTAGTCTTAGGAATGGCTGCAAGCACCAATCCAATAGAAATTATTTTGGGTGGCAATGACTATGAAAAAGTGATGGCAACGGCAGAAGTTTTGAAATCTTTGGTTGAAAATGTAAATGGAACAAACAATGTAAAACTTTCATCAGAAGGCGGAAAACCTGAAATCAAAATTGATATTGACCGCAAAAAAATGGCAGATTTGGGACTAAGTTTAGACCTTGTAGGTGGCACTTTGCAAAATGGTTTTACAGGCAACAACGATTCGAAGTTTAGAGAAAACGGAACAGAATATGATATTCGTGTGATGCTTGATGCCTTTGACCGCAAAAATATTGATGATGTAAGAAATATTAGTTTTACGAATAATATTGGGCAACAAGTGAAACTTTCGGAGTTTGCAAGTATTGTAGAAAGTAAAGGTTTTTCGGTTTTAGAACGTAGAAATCGCAAAACTTCGGTTACGTTAAGTTGTGGCGTATTGGGTGCAGGTTCGGGAACTGTGGCTGCGGATATTCAAAAAGTAATAGACAAAAATCCTTTGCCTACTGATATTTCTATGGTTTGGGGTGGAGATATTAAAAACCAAAATGAAAGTTTTGGGGCTTTGGGAATTGCTTTGCTTATCTCTATTATTTCGGTTTATTTGATTATGGTTGCTTTATACGACAATTTTATTTATCCTTTTGTGGTTTTATTTTCTATTCCTGTTGCTTTAATTGGTGCATTATTAGCCTTAAATCTTACATTGAATAATATGGGAATTTTCACAATGTTAGGTATGATTATGTTGCTGGGTTTGGTGGCAAAAAATGCAATTTTATTAGTAGATTTTACCAATCAAGCAAAGGCAGAAGGAATGAAAACAGACGAGGCATTAGTAAAAGCTGTGCAAGAACGTATGCGACCAATTTTGATGACTACGATTGCAATGGTGATTGGTATGTTGCCGATTGCAACAGCTACGGGGGCAGGTTCGGAGTGGAAAAATGGCTTGGCTTGGGTGCTGGTGGGTGGTTTGAGTTCGTCTATGTTTTTGACGATTGTGCTTGTGCCGCTGATGTATAGTTCGGTGGATTGGGTGAAGGAAAAAGTGCAAGGTTTGAGAGGGAAAGGAAAGGAGGAGTTGGTGGCGGAGGTCTAATTGTTTGGAAAAAGTAGTAAAGATGTAATCTTTCTAAAAGATGACATCTTTACTACTTTTTTAAACAACTTTTATTTTCTTATTCCAAAAACAAGGAAAAAGGAACTACAAAATATAATAACTTATTGAAAATCAAGATGATAGGGGTATTAATAAGTTTTACATTATCTAAAAATATTTGCAATTCTTTGAAACATACGTTTTTCAAATTCCCAAAAAAACTTAAATTGACCTAAAATACTACCATAAAATAACAAAACTACTTGATAGACAGGCAAGATAACAAAAATAGAAACTATGATTCGCAACCAAACTGCAGCATCTGTACCTATGCCAAGCCATTGAAAAATATGTTTTTTGATATACAAAATCGTAAAACCTGTCATTGCAAAGACGAGCAAAATAATAAGGACTTGCCAAATACTTTGCACTCCCCATCTTATTTGTAGTTTTTGAAACCAAGAGTTTTGTTTTTGTTGCATTTTTTTATGGCAATATGCTATAGATTTTTATATTTTTAGTAAAAATTTAAAAACTAATTTTATGGAATAAAATAGTAGGAAATATTTTTATGAAACAAAAATGTTATTTTCACAACAATAATAGGTAAAATAGACACAATAAACAAAAACTTTACGAAGTTTCTATCTACTTTGATTTTGCTATTTTTTGGGTTTATTCTTGCAAAGTTCTACAAATTATGCGTTTGAAAAAGATGTGCAACAATAAAGATAAGCAAGCAAAAAATAGAATAGTAAAAGACACTTGTGTCGAAAATGCCTCCAACTTTAATAATTTATCGATAAAATAATTTTGCGAAATAGTAAAATATATGTACCTTCACAAAAAAATTTACGCCAATGACTGCTGTAGCTATTCTCGCAATAATTTTTAGTGTGCCTATCATTGCCATTCTTAGCCAAACCTATCTAAAATTAAAAAGTAACGAAACCGACAAAGGTAAACTTGGCAAAAAAGAACTTGCTGCTTTGGTGGCAGCATTACAAGATGTCAATGAAGAAAATAAAATCTTACGCAAACGAATAGAAAATTTAGAAACTATTGTAGCAAGCGAAGATTGGGCAGAAAAAATAAAATTACCCGAACATACTTCACAAAAAGACATAGAAAAATTAGCAAAACTCCTTAAAAAAAGCTAATTGTTGGCAAGTAGAATATGCTAAATATTGATAAAATATTGCAAGCTAACAAGAAGGTTTGTAGTTTTGCAGGACTGCAAAGTCTTTTTATTTTATCAAATATTTATCCTATCTCGAATGTTATACAATAAAAATATTATTTTGTTTATTTTATTATCTCTTGTGATGACAATGTCCTGCGATGATTGTGTATTTGTGAGTCGTAATATTACAAGTGTAGCTATACGATTTTATCGCAAAAATCCCTCCAAAACTATTCGGAAACCTATTCGTTATGTGTTTGACTCTATTCAAACTGCTACGCGTGGGCTGATTCAAAAAGATTCTATTAGTAATGCACCACTAAATTTGACGGTTAATTTGCCATTGCACCCCTTTGAAGACGAATCTAAATTTTATATTCTTAGCAAAGTTAGACAAGGTAGTATTTTAGTACAGAAAAAAGATAGTATTGTATTTAGTTATCAACGAAATTTTGCTGTAGTTAGCCCACGTTGTGGCTATGACCAACGAATTGACAATTTACGCATCAAAACAAGTTCTTTTGATTCTGTGGTTATTTTCAAAGGGAGTTTGGAAGTAAATGATACTGTCAATGTGCGTATTTATGTGCAATAAAATTTGTAGCAACACTTGGTAGAAATTTTATAAATAATTAGGTAGAATTTATAAAAATTATAAAATATTAGGCTTTTTATATCAAAATTTTAATGTAATATTCGTGTAATAAAATTCATTTTATTGCATAAATAGAGAACACAGATTACACTGACTGCACGGAATAATACTGATTTTGTTTGACTTTTAGTTATATCTATACGATAATTCTCTATTTTGCCTATGTATCTATGTTGCTATGTGGTTAAAATAATTTTGGTGCGGAAAACCTATAAAATATTATATTTTGTATAAAATTACCAAATAATTATCTAACTTGCAATGATTGCTACTAATTTTAATGTATGAAAACAGAAGAAATACAAATTACCGCACAATTATTACAACAATATTTTGAAATTGGAGATACAAAGCAAACCACTACCTTGCAAAATATAGTAGATTTGACAGAGTTACAAGCAAAGCTCGAAACTATTATTGTAGATTTGTTGCAAAATAATTTTGAAAAATTATTGCAAATTGTTTATAGAATAGATGTTGCACAAAAAAAATTTGAAATTGCTATGCAAGCCAAAGAATTACCAGAGATGGCAAGTAATATTACACAGTTGATTATAGAAAGACAAATAGAAAAAATAGCTTGGCGAATGAAGTATGGAAAAGAAAAATTGTATAGTAAAAACATTTAGTAATATGCCTTTAAGTATATAATTTGGCACTTTTTAGATAACTACCGATTATCTGTAACAAGCCAAAATAGCAAAAAATATAACTAAAAGTAGTAATATTTATGCAATTTGATAAACTTTTACTATTTTTTTTACTAATAATCTAAAAAAAAAATTTGCGATTTATTAAATTATGCCAAAGAACGAAAATTAGAAATAGTAGAAAAGTACAATTAAAAATTCCTTTTTATTTTTTCTTCATCAAGTTTTAGAAATTCGCAAAACTGACAAAGTGTAATTCTTTTGTACTTTTCTACAATAAAATATATTTTTATTTCTTTTATTCTGCGATTAGCAGTAGCAATAGACACGCCCAACACAAACATTACATCTTTTGCAGATACATATAAAACCTCTTTTTGCATATTTTAGGCTATAAAACTTCTAATTTGTTAATAAATAGCCTTAATTCTGCCTGTAATTCTTCTTTATCATTAATAAAAGCATCAGGTTTTACTCTACCCTCTGCATAAATTTTAGTTCCATCTTTAAGTTGTTTAGCCATTTTAGCATTATTAGTCCAATAAACACATTCAAAATCTTGCATTTCTTCTGTGGTTTCGCCTGTGTTATAATCCGTCTGACTATCATTAACAGCTATTTGAAATCTCAAAAATGATTTATTTTCTTCTTTGCGGACTTCTATAAAGCCTGTTATATGTCCAATAATTGTGATGCGTTGCATAATAGTAAATGATTAAAATGTTTATCAAAAAAGCAATATACAAAAATACCTATTAAATAGACATTTGCAAATATTTTAATCAAAAATTTTTATTAAACGGACTTTTTTTGTAATTTTGATAAACTATTTTATCAAATAAGAATGAATAAGCAAGAAATATTAACAGCTATTAGAAATAAACGAAAAGAAATGAACATTTTACAAGATAAAATGGCTGAACTTTTGGGTATTTCAAGAAGTCAATATAGTAGTTTAGAAAGTGGCAATAGTGAAATTACATTAGATAAACTCGTAAAGATTTGTGAAATACTAAATATTGAATTAGTTGGTTTTAAAGAAGTAGAAAAGAAAAATGAAGAAAAACATAACTTAATTCAAAATATAATAGATTTTGCGAATAGATTAAAGGATTTGTAAATTTTGGCATACATATTGATATGGGCTGGCTTTTTTTGGGTAAAAGTAGCTTAAAATGGTTAAAAACGTGGTTTTTGGGTGTGGACTTCCTTGCTTACGTTGCGTTTTTCTGGGAAAATAGGGCGAAAAAACGAAAAGAAATGTAAGCAAAATCAATAAAAAATACAAGTAAGCTAAAAAGTTTTGTGGGTTACAAATTATAAAATTGTATTACACGTCAAGTGTCTAAACAGTTTCTTGCGTCAGCTATCCGTTAATAATCACCACAAACACGCAAAAAGAAGCCAATAATAATCTGAGAAGTCGCACTACGTTAAGTTTTACGCTACAATTTTTTTAAGACGGTTCTTTCTTTTTGTTTTATCTTACTTGTTATTTGTTTGCAATGATAAAACTTAATTATTGATAAAACAAATAAAAAACGAAATATTTATCAAAAATAAAAAAAGCTAAGTTTATCACTTAGCTTTGCATTTTGATAAAATCTCAGAAAAGTACATTTTGAATTTTTAAAATTTTCAAAAGAAAAAAGGGCTTATTACGGATAATAATGTATAGGTAGAAATTTATTATTAGTAATACTAAAAAATAACTAATTTTAGAAAACTTGTAATATTTCTGTTTTTTATCAAATAAAGAAATATATTTGCTTATTCAATAAACTTACAAATCTTATGAAATATGATGTAACTATCATCGGGTCTGGACCTGGTGGCTATGTAGCTGCAATTCGTGCTGCACAATTAGGCTTAAAAACAGCTATTATCGAAAAATATAATGCACTTGGAGGCACTTGTCTAAATGTGGGTTGTATTCCTTCCAAAGCTATGTTAGATTCTTCTGAGCATTTTCATAACGCAAAACATACCTTTAAGGAGCATGGCATTCAAATTGGTGAGCCATTAGTAGATTTGGCACAGATGATAAAACGCAAAAATGAAGTGGTAAAACAAACTTCTGATGGCGTAAGTTTTTTGATGAAAAAAAACAAAATAGATGTGTACACAGGCACAGGCTCTTTTGTTCACAAAAATTTGATTAAAGTTACTGCCACAGACGGCACAATTAAAGAAATAGAAACCGACAAAACTATTATTGCAACAGGCTCCAAACCTATTGTGTTGCCAAGTACACCTTACGACAAAAAACGTATTATTACTTCTACCGAAGCCTTGAATATGCCCGAAGTTCCAAAATCTATGATTATTATAGGTGGCGGAGTAATAGGAATGGAATTAGGTTCGGTATATGGTAGATTAGGAACAAAAATTACTGTTATCGAATATCTCGATGGTTTAATTCCAACAATGGATAAAACAATGGGCAAAGAATTACAAAAAGTTCTAAGCAAAATAGGTTTTAGTTTTAACTTTAAACATAAAGTAATTGGTGCAAAAGTAGAAAATGACACAGTTACAGTTACTGCCGAAAACGAAAATGGCGAAGTCAAAGAATTTAGTGCAGATTATTGTTTACTTTCTATAGGTCGCAAACCTTATACAAGTGGTTTAGGTTTGGAAAATGCAGGCATACAACTCGACAGTAAAGGTAGAGTAGAAGTAAACGACCATTTAGAAACCAATGTAAAAGGCATTTATGCTATTGGAGATGTGGTAAAAGGTGCAATGTTGGCACACAAAGCCGAAGAAGAAGGTATGTTTGTTGCCGAAACCATTGCAGGACAAAAACCACATATCAATTATTTGTTGATACCAGGTGTAGTTTATACATGGCCAGAAGTTGCAGCCGTTGGTTATACCGAAGAAGAATTGAAAGCAAGTGGTAGAAAATACAAAGTAGGCTCTTTTCCATTCAAAGCATCAGGCAGAGCAAGAGCAAGTATGGATACCGATGGATTGGTTAAAGTGTTGGCAGATACACAAACAGACGAAATACTTGGCGTACACATGATAGGTCCTCGCGTAGCCGATATGATTGCAGAAGCTGTAGTAGCTATGGAGTTTAGGGCTTCAGCAGAAGATATTGCACGTATGAGCCACGCACACCCAACTTATACCGAAAGTTTTAAAGAAGCCTGCTTGGCAGCCACCGAAAATAGGGCTTTACATATTTAAAAATAACTGTAAAAGACTTTGACTTTGGTCAAAGTCTTTTTTATTTGCCAATATATTGTTTGGAATCGCAGATTCAACTTTGAAATGCAATTTTATTTTTGGTTAAATTTTGTATTGGACTGTCAAATTCTAATAGGTTTTCCGCATCAAAATTTTAAAGTAAGGTTTATGTAATAAAATTGTAATAAAATTCGTCTTACTGCTAAAATATTTAACACGGATAACACAGAACACGCAGATTTACACA
>JBIKRY010000210.1:0-8507 GCA_044348925.1 Bernardetiaceae bacterium | reverse complement strand
ACAAAGAAGTGCATCAGTTGTATGGTACTTGGCAGGAGAAAAAAATGTATGGCAAAACCTACATGGGAACAGTACGCACTACGTTTTTGATAGATGAAAAAGGCATAATTAGCAAAATTATTCAAAAAGTAGATACCAAAGCCCCTACCAAACAAATTTTAGAACAAGTTTGATACGTACCTAATTTGACCAAACAATGAAAATAATTATTAGTGGTGGCGGCACAGGTGGGCATATTTATCCTGCCATTGCCATTGCCCAAACTTTGCAAAAACAATTTCCTACTTGCAAAATCCTTTTTGTGGGTGCAGAAGGAAAAATGGAAATGGAAAAAGTGCCAAAAGCTGGTTTTGAGATTATTGGTTTGCCTGTACGGGCATTGCAACGCAGTTTGAGCCTCGAAAACCTAAAATTTCCGTTTTTATTGCTTAGAAGTTTATGGAAAGCATACAAAATAGTGCAAGATTTTGAGCCTGCTATTTGTATTGGCGTGGGTGGTTATGCAAGTGGTGCTGTGATGCAAGTGGCAGTTTTGCAAGGTATTCCAACATTGATTATGGAACAGAATAGTTATGCAGGTTTGACCAATAAAATATTGTCAAAATTTGTAGATAAAATTTGCGTGGCTTATCCACATATGGAACAGTATTTTCCCAAACACAAAATTGTATTGACAGGCAATCCTATTCGCAGTGATTTGTTCAACTTGCGAAGCATAAAACCAGAGGCTTTGCAATTTTTTGGCTTAGAAAATACCAAAAAAACACTACTCATTATTGGTGGAAGTTTGGGTGCAAGAACTATTAATCAGGCAATAATTGGAGGTATAGAAAAACTATTGGCACAAAACTATCAAATTATTTGGCAGACAGGAAATACAGATTTTGGGCGGATACAAACGGCACTTAGTGAAAAAAACTTACTATTAAATTCTAATTTAGTGGTCAAAGATTTTATGTATGCTATGCAATTTGCGTATGCTGCGGCAGATGTAGTTATTTCACGTGCAGGTGCTTTGGCAATTTCGGAATTGTGTTTGGCAGAAAAACCTGCTATTTTAATTCCATTGCCAAGTGCAGCTGAAGACCACCAAACAAAAAATGCAAATACGCTGGTCGAAAAAGATGCGGCTTTGCTCGTAAAGGATAGCGAAGCAAAAGAAATTTTAGTACAAACGGCTATCCATTTGTTAGAAAACATAGCTTTGCAAACAAAATTACAAACCAATATCCAAACTTTTGCAAAACCCAATGCAGCACAAGAAATAGTGCAAGAAATTGTAAAATTATTGCAATAAGAAAATGTTAAAATATTCGGAATAGCTATAAAATTTTTATCTTTACCAATTCATGTAATTTGCTTGTAATATTGATTAGCAAAAGTACAAAAAACATAAAAATTTCATTTTACTATGACACAACTTGGCAAAATATTAGTTATTGATGATAACGAAGATATATTATTAGCTACCAAATTGCTCTTGAAAAAATACGCCCAAATGGTTTTTATAGAAAAAGACCCTCGCCGTATTCCTTTTTTGCTTAATCAAGATAAATATGATGCAATTTTGCTTGATATGAACTTTAGCAAAGATATTACCAGTGGCAAAGAGGGTTTTCATTGGCTAAATGAGATAAAACAACGAGATGCAAATGCTACGGTCATTATGATTACTGCCTACGGTGATGTAGAAATGGCAGTACGTGCCTTGAAAGAAGGTGCTACAGATTTTGTCCTAAAACCTTGGCAAAATGAAAAACTAATTGCCACGATTGCCAACGCCATAGAAACCAAAAAAGGACAAAAAGCAGCAGCCAAAGCAAACGAAAGTCCAGCTATTCGCAAAGAAAAAAAAGCCGAAGGAATTGTATTGGGCGAAAGTGATGCCATGAAAAACTTGTTTACCATTATTTCAAAAGTAGCTGTTACAGACGCAAATATTCTCTTATTAGGCGAAAATGGCACAGGAAAAGAAGTTATTGCAAGGGCTATTCACGAATATTCGATGCGAAAAGCAAATGTGTTTGTAGGTGTAGATATGGGTTCTATTACCGAAACTCTGTTTGAAAGTGAGTTGTTTGGACACAAAAAAGGGGCATTCACAGATGCCAAGGAAGATAGAGCAGGACGTTTTGAGGCAGCCAACAAAGGAACACTGTTTCTTGATGAAATTGGTAATTTGTCTTTGTCTTTGCAATCCAAATTATTAACGGTTTTGCAACGCAGAGAAATAGTAAGATTAGGCTCTAATCAATCTATTCCTGTAGATATTCGTCTGATTTGTGCTACCAATATGCCTTTACATGAAATGATAGAATCTAATGAGTTTAGGCAAGATTTGTTATATCGTATCAATACGGTGGAATTGCGAATACCGCCTTTGCGAGATAGAGAGGGAGATATTCCTTTGCTGGCATCACATTTTATCAAAGCATATTCCGAAAAATATCGCAAAGACGTAAAAGGTTTGACTGCCGAAGCTACCCGAAAATTACAAAAACACCATTGGTCGGGCAATGTCCGCGAATTGCAACACGCCATAGAAAGAGCCGTAATTATGAGTGATGATGCAGAATTGGACATGGGAGATTTCCTATTTCTACTCGAAAAACACGAATCTGCCGAAATGGAAATTACCGACTATAACTTAGAAAATGTAGAAAAAATTGTAATTCAAAAGGCAATTAGCAAATATAGTGGCAATATTTCACAAGCTGCAAAAGCATTAGGTTTGACAAGGGCATCGTTGTATAGACGTATGGAAAAGCACGGCTTGTAAACAAAAATTAAATAGACTTTTGCAGAAATCCTGCGTAAAATTTTGTGTTTATGCGTGCCTAAATAGTCTAAGTTGTGTAGTAGTACGGAACTCCTGTTCCGTACATGATTTACCAAAATAAACAGACATTTTAGAGCAAATTTTAATAAAAAAATTTCTGTTTATACGACTGTACAAAATTGGAGTTTCGTACTACGAATAGTTTATTGTTTTTGTGGCAAATAAATAGTATATTTTCCTTTGGTAATTACAAGTTTATAATCATTGTTATCGTCTAACCAAGGATTCAATTTTTTTAGTATGTGGTAAGTTGTGTTATTTTGTTTGGCAAATTCTGCTAAATCTTGAATGGTTTTATCTACTTCGATGCTTGTGGTAGCAAAAGGCTTATATTTTTCGTTTTCGGTCAAATGAAACCCATATTTTTCGGGATTTTGCATAATAACTTTCATTGCCAAAATTCTAAAAATATATCTATAGGTTTCTTGGTTGAGATACAAATCATAATAAGATGCTTGCTTTTGTCCTTCGATTGCCTTATGCATACCTGCCATACCACGATTATAGGAGGCAGCCACTAATGTCCAATTTCCAAATTTTTGGTAAGCCTCTTTCAAATATTTGCAAGCTGCTTGAGTGGCAAGCAATACATCTCTGCGTTGGTCAACTTGTGCGGAAACTTCTAATCCATATTCTTTGCAAGTAGCAGGCATAAATTGCCAAAACCCAACTGCACCAACCGCAGATTTTGCATATACATCTAATTCACTTTCGGCTACAGAAAGATAAAAAAAATCTTCAGGAACACCATTTTCCCGTAAAGTTTGTTGAATTAAGGCTTTCCAACGTCCTTCTCTCTTTAAAATCAACAAAGTAGCAGATAATTTATAGCTATTATGTATCAATTCTCTTTCTAATCTTTCATAGACATCTTCGTTGCCCAATGGCACTTCTTCGCCTGCAAAACGCAAAGTTTCGGGCATGGGCATGGTCGCAACTCTCTTAAAAACAGAATCTTTTGAAACAATAAAATGGCTTTTTTCGCTAACTTTTGGTGGGAAAAAACCCGCAACCGAAAAATAATAAAAACTCAATAGGCTAACCATACTTGCAATAAGTACCATAAAAAGGATTTTTGGATAGAGTGTAACTTTCATATCAATTCAACGTATAAACAAATATACAAAACAAAACAAAATAAAACTTCATTCTTAAAATAACTTTTTTATGAAACTTACAAAATCAATATCCGATAAATTTTTATTTGGTGTCTGTGGTGGTTTGGCAAATTACTTTGGTTTTGATGCCACTGTGATACGAATTGCTATGTTTTTGGGTGCTTTGTTCTCCTTTGGAACTATGTTCGTAGCATATATTGTGATGGCAGTCATTATGCCTAACGAAGATAATTATTAAAATTATAAAACACAATATTATTCATTGCAATATATCTTATTCATATTTTTTTTGGAACTACGCCAAAAATTAACTCGTTTTGTAAAATAAAATAACCCAATAGGTGTAAAATATACCTATTGGGTTATTTATTTTATAAAACCAATTAAAATAATTTGATTATTAATTATTTATCCTACCTTTGCACCGTTTTATTAAATACCCTTAAACACATAATTTTATGACAAAAAAAATCATCATTGCCCTCATAGGCATGGCAGCACTCTATGGCTGCAAACCAAAAGACCCCTGCGACTCCGAAGTCAAAAGTGACGCAGATAAGTATTTATTAATAAGTAAATTATATTTTGATATAAGAGATGACACCAACAAGCAACTTCTATTTACAAAATTCATACCTACTGAAATTAAAATATTTAACAATAATAATAACTTAATACCTTTTGAATTTTCAGATTTACAATATGTTGAAAATAAAGACAAGGTTTCTATTTCTGTTAAAATTTCGGATATAATTGTAAACTCATTGGTAGGAACAGGCGAAGATTTTCAAACAAAAGCCTATATCAAATTTAAAGACGATATAGACACTCTTCAAATTTGGGCTAATATAAAAAAATTAACTTGCAACAAGACCTATACAGACCGTTTGCAAGTGCAGCAAAACAATTTACCTGTTCAAAATTTGATTTTGAATAATGGGGAAGTAAAATATGGCATACGACAACCATATGAAACAATAGTTCAAATTATTAAATAACTTATAACCCTTTAACATTTCATAATTATGTCTAAATTTTTAAAAGATTTGGAAATTTTACAGCCTGTCTTCGCAAATTGTTTTAAAATAATTTGATTATTAATTATTTATCCTACCTTTGCACCGTTTTATTAAATACCCTTAAACACATAATTTTATGACAAAAAAAATCATCATTGCCCTCATAGGCATGGCAGCACTCTATGGCTGCAAACCAAAAGACCCCTGCGACTCCGAAGTCAAAAGTGACGCAGATAAGTATTTATTACAGTCTAATTTATGGTTTCATATTAAAGATAAGCAAAATAATCAATTAATATTTAGCAAATATCAACCACAAGAAATCAAAATGTATGACGAGCAATGGCAAATGATACCATTAGACTATCCTCTTTCTAATGAAGTAGATAAGTTTTTCATTGCTGTAAAAGCTTCTGATATTTTAAAAAATGAATTGGTAGGTACTGGTGCGGAGTTTCAATGTAAAAGATTTCTAAAAATTAAGAATGATATTGACACCCTTCAAATTTGGGCTAATATAAAAAAATTAACTTGTAGTAAGGATTATACAGACCGTTTGCAAGTGCAGCAAAACAACTTACCTGTTCAAAATCTGATTTTGAATAATGGGGAAGTTAAGTACAATATAAGGCAACCTTATGAGAGAGGCTTTACTATTTTTAAATAATTCCTAACCCTTTACAAATACAATTATGTCTAAATTTTTAAAAAATTTCCAAATTTCCAAATTTCCAAATTTCCAAATTTCTGAGCATCTTTTTTTTCTTATTTGCAAGTAATTTTTCAGTCATTTTTGCACAAGATAGCCAATGTGGCGTAGCAGATTTGAGTATAGAAGAAAGAAAAAAGCTATTCTATTACAACAACAACGACAAACTCTATCAGTTGTTAGATAGTATCAAAACCGCTAACAAACCCGTCCAGAGTGGCAGAACGGAAGCCGTAGATGAAAATCCGAGCATCATTTGGCGTATTCCTATTCAGTTTTGGGCTTGTCGTCCTGCGGGAGCTTACAGTGACGCAATAGCAGCCAATCATGTACAAGTGATGGTAGATGACCTCAACCGCAACCATATCCGCAACAATACCCCTTTTCGGTTTTATCAGCTTTGCGAAATCAAAACCCTGGTTACCAATTCCACTATTTCTGAGAATGATACCAAAAGTTTGTCTCGCAATCCTGATGCCCTAAACTTATATATGGTGGAGGCATTGAATATTGGTGGCAACATTATCACTAATGGTGGTTTTTGGAATCAAAATACAGGTGGCATTTTTGTGTGCAGACAGCATAGTGTATCTACACCTACCCACGAAGTAGGGCATGCCTTTGGCTTGCGACACACCCATTCGGGTGCTACAGCAGGTGGTTTGTTTGAAAGTTGTTTTCGTGAACCCGTAGATAGAGATAAACGGTGGACTTTAGATTTATTTATGTGTGGTGGTGTAGGAAATACCATGTGTAGTGGCACTGGCGACGACCTCTGCGACACTCCCGCAGACCCTAATTTAGATTATTTTGGTAGGGTAGACTCATGCAAATATGCTGATAAAATAAATCGTGATCAATATGGCGATAGCTATTTTTATCCGCCGAATGGTTCTCGTCAGCCCGACCCTCGCAATATTATGAGCTATGCTTCCCAAAGGTCTTGTCGTAATTTCTTTTCGCAGGGGCAAATAGCTGTTATGACAGCTAATCTTGCCAATAATTCGGTTTGGAAAAGTCCAGATATTCGTTTTGATAGTTATGAGCCAGATAATACCTTGTCTACTGCTCGCCGTATTGGTTTGGGTGAGGTACAGTTGCATACTTTTCATGCCCAACAAACAAATAGAGTTCTTGGTTACTGTGATGTAGATAATATAAGTTTTGATATTACCACAAGAGGAAGTTATACAGTACGTACTTTTAGAGAAATTTTTAAAAATGATTATCCCGATACCTATCTTACTTTGTATCGTCGTATGGATGATGGGAGTGGGCAGTATGTAAAAGTAATTGGTGGCGAAAATGACAATGACCCAGCTAATGCACCTTTTTCTTTGTTGCAATTAGATTTAGAAGTAGGTTCATATATAGCCGAAATTAGCAATAAAGGTGCAGCTGCTCTGAATGCGTCGGCACGTGGTTGGTATAATGTTATTGTAGAGCCTTGTATTGATAGCAAATTTGCAGTTATTCAATCTACCAGCGAAACTTTTTGTGCAGGACAAGAATATGAATTTTGGATAGACCCATTGCAAGGTGCTAACAATTATGAATGGAGTTTTAATCCTAATTTCAGGTTTATGTTTGTAGGAGTACAAAATACCAACCGTATTAGAGTAAGATTACTATCTTATGCATCTGCTTCAGAAGCTATTGTAGTTACCGTAGCTCCCAGAGGAGTTTGTGGTATTGCAGTACCTGTTAGTCGTACTATTTTGCTAAATAAACCTTTTGGAGGCGTAAGCTACAGCGAATATTTTGAGAAAACAGCTTGTGTGAGAAGAGAAAAAATAACTGTAAAAATAGCAAAAAAAGCAGGCTATACGTACCAAATCAGTTCTACAAGTACCAATGTTAGCATCACAGAGGTAATTAGTTCCACAGAAAGTTATTGGGAAATAACATCAAATGCTGTTGGTGTTTATCCTATTGTAGTTTCAGCTTCTAATGCTTGTGGAAGTTCTATACTTGATAATTTTGATATTCAATTTTACAACTGTGCTAACCCTTGCGAAGGTTCTGCAAAAGTTTATCCAAATCCAGCAGTTAATTATTTGCAAATAGATTTTGACATAGCTTTATATAGTACAAACTTCGATTTACGATTATTTAATAGTATAGGACAAGAAATTCCTATCAAATTTTCAAGGACAGAGGAAAATTTAAAATTGAAAAATGTAACTATAGACACACAAAATTTGCCTACAGGCTTATATTATTTGGTAGTAAATGCCGAAAGTTTGGAAGGTAATTTTGAAACAAATTCTGCGGGTCCCCGAAATCCATGTCGCATGAACAAAACCATACTTATAGAAAAAGATGGCATAGAAAAATAATTCACAAAATTAGAAAATGTATAATTATACTTTCCAAGTCTTGAAAATTACAAGACCTGAAAAGTATAATTTTTGTACTTAAGACAAAGATGTTATTTATCTAAAATTTCTCTGCACTCCCCAAAATATTTCCTAACTGCGTGCCTTTCAACAAGTTACCAAAAACTTCGGCAATAGATTTTCCGCCAAGAATAGCCAACGGAGCCATAGATTCTGCCATTTTTTCGGCAAGTGCCTTGTCGCCAAAGGCTTGTAAAGCTGCAATTAAGTCTGGCGAAACTGCACCAGCTTTGCTTACAACTGCCTGTACTTCTGCCTCCAATTTCTGCAATTCCTGAGCTAATTTTTGTTGTTGCACATCAAGCATAAGTTGTTCAGTGTCTTTTTTGCGTTGCAATTCCGACTCCTGAATTTTAGAAATTACCTCTTGATTTGCCAAATTAGAATTTATTTTTTTCCATTCTGCTTGCACACTTGCATCAA
>JBIKRY010000209.1:0-8520 GCA_044348925.1 Bernardetiaceae bacterium | reverse complement strand
GCTTGGACTTTAAATAATCGGAGATGCGCAAAAGATTATGAACGAAAAGTAGAGAATGCAAATAGTTATTTAATTATTGCTAATATTAGGAGAGTAGTGAGAAAAATTTAATTCAAACAGCTTCTGAGGAATTTTCATTTAAAATACAAAAACAAACTGTTATCATTTTAGATAATGCACGTATTCATACTGCTCATAAAGTCAAAGAACGTCTAAAATATTGGCAAAAAAGGGGGTTATATATCTTTTATTTACCTCCTTATTCGCCACACTTAAATATTATAGAAAGATTATGGAAAGAACTTAAAGCCCGTTGGATAAAACCAGAAGACTATGTTTCTTTTGATGACCTTCAATATGCAACTACAAATTGCTTAAAGCAGGTCGGTAAAAGTCTTACAATTAAGTTCTCTAAATATTCTTAATTATTTTTTTCCTATTACTTAGGAAGTTATTACAAAGTATTATTTTTATACCTATTTAATAGTTCAGTAAGAATCTGTTTTACCTTGTCATTCTTGAATTGCGAAATAAAGAAATACTCGAATCTTTCAAACATATTTTTAGCTAACAAGGTAAATTCTCTATGCCCTTGTTCAGAATTTTTAACCTTTTCAAATATAGATTTTAACTGATTTTTAAAACATTCCGAAGTGATTTGCTTAGCAAGGTAATCTTTTATCAAAACTTTTAAACTTTTGCGAACCTTCTTAATTTTTTTCCATCTTCTACTTTTCAGTAATACACGGTTCAAATTACAAATGTAAATAGTTGCTCTACCTCTTTGTGAGATGCCCAGTATTTTTCCATCATTCTTAAAAATTAAGTGTGAAATTGGATTATCTATTTCAGGATGAAGAAGCAAGGGTTTTTCTATATTTTGCAGTCTTTCCAAATTAAAGTAATCTGTATCAAAACTTTGATTCATTAGATATATTTCCGAGTAAATACGAGTTCCTATAATAGGAAATTGATTGTGTTTACCGCCAGTACCTCTATTACAATATGGGCAAGAAATTATTAAATTAGACCATTCATAGGCAAGCCAATAGTAGCCCTTGTGCTTTTCGTCATCTATTACTTCTTTTTTAGGACGATAATGCTCTACTTCAAATTTTGAAGTTCCATTGGCTTTTGATTCACAAAAAGCACATTTAGGTACAAAAATAACACTACCATCTATATTCTTAGATTTGTTATTTGCATATAAACTTTCTAACGAAGGATATGATTTGTTATAATATACAGTATCAATTTTTTTGATTTCTTTTTGAATACCATTCTGTGTGATTATTTGAGGTAAACCCTCCACCGTTTTTTCTACAAAAGTAGGATTTGTGTATTCAAACGCATTTGGTTTGCTAACATCAGCTTTATTTACAAATCTCATATTTTTACTTTAAAAGTTCATCTAGTAAATTTTCGTCTTCTTTGGATAGTTTTTCAAGTTTTTTGTCCAAAATCTGATAAAAGACTTCATCTTTATACAAGTCTTCAACAGACAGGTTAAGAAAGTCATTATCATTTTCAGGAATAAAATCCTCAAAATCAAAAATCGGCGAAGTCAAAATCGTATTTGGCGTAAGATTTCGTACTTCTACATAATCTAAATTTTCAATTTTAATTCCTTCCTCACTATTCCTTGTAACCTTCAAAAAAGCCGAATTTTTAGGTGCACCTAAAAGTGGAATTGGGCTGTGTGTAGAAACAACAAACTGCACATTAGGAAAAACAGTTGTTAAAATTTGAGGTAATCTTCTTTGCCATTTTGGGTGCAAATGTGCATCAAGTTCATCTATTAAAATAATAGTTTGTATTTTTTGTGTATCATAATTCTTTTCATTCTCCTCTCTGAAAGACCTTTTCAAAATATCACCCATAATATTTAAAATACTTCGCCAACCTGTGGCTAATTCTTTAAATGTAAAATAATCATTACTAAATTTCTCTTTATATTTCACTACACCTAATAAGTCTGTGCCTTCCACTTTAATATCTATTAATTCAGGTAAAATTTCTTTGATTTTTGCTATTACTTTTTCAAAAACATTTTCCCAAACAGATTCTTTTTTTCTAAAATATAACATTATTAAAAGTTTTTCAAAATCCAATACAAAACCATCATCATTAAACAAAGTATAGGTAGGAGAACTTCTTTTAGAGCTATTTTCACTTTTTTGCAAACGTGAAGTTCCGTAACAAATTAGATTCTTAAAACTCAACTTTCCTTTATAACCTTTGTAAATTTTCTTTTCTTTATTTTTATCTATTGTATTTATTTCTATATTAATATCAAGTTTTTTTGTTTCTTTCTCCTCCAAACCAACAGAAATTTTCCCATACAAACCCGCAGCCAAAGCCTGTAAAACACTTGTCTTACCAAAACCATTTTCGCCTGTCAAAAAAATCCATTGCGTATCTTCGGGAATAACTACTTGCCCAGAATCAATAATTCCTCTGAAATTTTTAATTTCAAAAGATTTAATAAAATGTTTATGTTCAGTATTTGCCATAGTTTTTAAATTATAATTGTCAATCCAAAAAATTTAATTAAACTTAATCTTACCTTTTGGAAAGTTTAAACTGGTCGGCACTCCGATTTCCAAAAGGTAAATTTACTACACTTACTACAATTTTTTCTGAATTTCCTCAGCCAAACTTTCAAAACCAGCCTTGCCCAATAAAGCAAACATATTGGTTTTGTAAGCCTCAACCCCAGGTTGGTCAAACGGATTTACGTTAATAATATAACCCGAAATTGCACAGGCTTTTTCAAAGAAATAAATTAATTGTCCTAAATTATATTCATTAATTTCATCTAATTCTATTGCCAAATTAGGAACTTTGCCCTCCACGTGTGCAACCATTGTACCTTTTTCTGCCATAGAATTGACTTCTTGAATGGTTTTGCCACTCAAAAAATTCAATTTATCCAAATTTTCAGGGTCATTTGGAATAATTACTGTATTTTTGGTTTTGTTAATTCGCAATACAGTTTCAAAAATATTTCGTTCTCCGTCCTGAATTAATTGCCCCATGGAATGTAAATCACAGGAAAAATTAACCGAAGCAGGGAAAATTCCTTTGCCATCTTTGCCCTCACTTTCTCCGTATAATTGCTTCCACCATTCGCCAATATACTGCAAACGTGGGTGATAAGCAGCCAAAATTTCAATATTTTTGCCTTTTTTATACAAGGCATTTCGCACCGCAGCATATTTAGAAATCGGATTTGTGTCTATTGAAGTGTCGCCATTTCCTATGATTTCCATTGCTTTTGCCCCTGCTATCATTTGTTTAATGTCAAAACCAGCCACCGCAATCGGCAACAAACCTACCGCAGTCAAAACCGAAAAACGTCCTCCAACAATAGGCGGAATACTGAAAGTTGTGTAACCTTCCGTAGTTGCAAGTTGTTTTAAAGCACCACTTTTAGGGTCTGTTACGGCAATAATTCTATCTTTTGCACCCGATTTGCCATATTTTTTCTCTAAATCTTGTTTGAAAAGACGAAAAGCTAAGGCAGGTTCTGTTGTGGTTCCTGATTTTGAAATTACAGCTACTGAATAATCTTTTCCTTCCAAAAGGTCGAATAAATCGGCAATATAATCTGCACAAATATTATTGCCTGCATAGACAATTAACGGAGATTTGCGTTTTTCTTGGCTGATAGAGGCAGCAAAATGGTGCGAAAGAGCATCAATCATAGATTTTGCACCCAAATAAGAGCCACCAATGCCAATAACTACAAAAACTTCGGCAGTTTTACGAATTTTTGCAGCTACATTTTCTATTTCGGTTAAAAAACTTTCTTCGGTTGTCGAAGGCAAATCTAACCAGCCGAGAAAATCATTTCCTTTGCCTGTTTTGTTGGCAAGGGCTTTGTAATTTTCGTCAATTTTTGCTTGAAAACTTTTAATTTCGTTTTCTGTTACAAAGTCTAATGCTTTGTGGTAATGCACTTTTAAAGTTGTCATTTTCAGAGTTATCTTTTAATTATTTGGTTAATTGAATTTCTAAATATCTGATAAATAAGTTAAAACTTTCATTTTTTAGGCAATATTTTTCTATATCTTTTCGATTTTTGAAATGTTTTGTCATTGTTCGGTAATAACTTGCTTCCTTGGCGTGTAAATAAAGACCTTTTTCTTTTTGTGGCAAAATAGTGTTTAGAGTTTCAATACAATTCACTGTTTTGGCAGCTTTTTGGGGTTGTGTATCAAAATAAATAGGCAATAACCAACATTCTATTTCTTGCACTGCAATAGCAAAAATTATTTGCTGTTGATAAATTGCATAAAAATCTTCCCCCATAAGTTCTATAAACTTAGTTTTAAATTTTTCTACAATTTCTGTAACTGTTAAATTTTGCAAGTCAATTTTATATTTTTCTGAAACTTTTTCACGTTGCATAAAATCCGTGTCTATTTGTATAAGCACAAAATTATAAGCAAATTGAGAAGTAAAAGCACCTTTAAAATCCTCTGATTCACAATATTTAAAGACTTTATCCCAATTTCCAGATTCATTTTCTTTGGGTTGCAAAGGCGTAATAAACAAATCATTGTCATTTGTCCAAGCTAATAAAATTTTTTCTATTACAATTTGGTCAGTAATTCCCTCTGTAATTAATCCTATTTTGAGTTCCATTTTGTATGAAAGTGATGTAAAGGTTTAAAAGTTTTTTGGTAAGCCTCCTAAATAACCACGAATATAGGCTTCGGAATTACGGACTGTTTCTATACCTTTTACAACAGGTTTTGGGATAATTCTACGAACTTTTGTATGTCCATCTCCATTTCTATAAATGGTAAAAAGGCGTTGTTCGTTATCATACAAATCTAAACCATCTAAAATTGCGGGATTATGTGTTGTCAAAATAACTTGCTTTTTATGTTCCTTTGACAAATTGCTGATATTTCTAATCAATTCAGCACAAAGTTTAGGATTTAAACCATTATCTATGTTATCTACTGCAAAAAAACTTGGTGTTTCGTTACTCATTAACAAAGTAAAATAGAAAAGCAAATACAAAAAACCTTCATTGGCACTTCGTTGGTCAAAGTAATTTAGGCTATCAAGATTACTTAAATTTTCTAAAAATCTATCTTTAATATTTATTCTTCTTTCAGTAAATAGTAAATCTGTTGGAATTTCAAAACCTTGAAACCAATCAATTAATTTTAGTTTTTCACTTATTTTTGCTAATAATTCAGGATTTCTTCTATAAATTTCTACCAAATGTTGAAAAAGTCCTTCACCATGAACACCCAAGGGCGTAATTTGCCCCTCTTCTTCAAAACGTCTTAGAAAATAATTTTCGGGAGCATAAATGAGGAAATTACTCATTTCAATTTCAGGACTATAAAATGATGTATCTTCTTCTGCAATATAATGTTCCTCGTCATTTTCATCAATATCAATTTTATAGGTACTAACAAAATTATTAGGTTTTTCGCTATGGTTTTGTATGATTACTTTATTACGTATAGAATGTGAATTTTTCATAGTAATCTCTATTTTATCCGATTTATTTTCAGTTTCAAATAAAGATTTCATCATTTTAGGCGTATTTGCCCTAATTCCACGAGACCGAAGAAACTCTTTATCTAGTTTATTTGCAGTAGCAGCACTCCCAACAGCAATAGCTTCCAAAATATTTGTTTTTCCGCAACCATTTTCACCAATAAAAACATTTACCCGACCTAAGTCAAGTTCAATAGCTACAATAGATTTAAAATTTTTGATAGTTATTTTTTCTAACATAATTTTATTGTATAGACTTACATGTATCATTTTTTTCTGCCGTTGGTTGTGTCCTCCAAGCAACACCTGCAAAATATTTATTTTAGGTTTGCTGTTCCTTTTCTTATGACAAGTTTCCTCAAAACCACAAAATAGATGCTATTGGAATAGCTTTTATTTTCCGAAAATCTTTATGTTGTGTAGTATGTAAGGCAGAACTTGCTACTACACAACATAAAGATTTTTTATTTATTTAAGGTTGGCAATATTTTGGTTTTGTAATCTTCCATAGCCTGCTGCACAATGGCGTGGGCAACATCTTTGCCCAAAAATTCTTCTACTTTTACTGTTTTATTTTCCAATTTTTTATAATCTTCAAAAAAACTTTTTATTTCATTGAGATAGTGCGTTGGCAACTGCGAAATATCGTTGATATGGCTCACACTAATATCATCAGCAGCCATAGCAATAATTTTGTCGTCAGCCTCGCCACCGTCTAACATTTGCATTACGCCAACTACCTTTGCCCGCACAATACACAAAGGTTGGATAGTAATGTTAGACAATACCAAAATATCCAAAGGGTCGCCATCATCACAATAGGTTTGTGGAATAAATCCATAATTTGCAGGATAATACATAGACGAATATAATACTCTGTCTAATTTTAGCATACCAGAGTCTTTGTCTAATTCATATTTTGCTCGCGATGCTTTTGGAATTTCTATTACTCCAGAAACAATTTCGGGAGAATCTTCTCCTGTTGGAAGGTCATGCCAAGGGTTCATAGTCGTTTTATTTTGGTGTTATAAATGATTTAGCAACTAAATTTTTTTTGTAATAATAACTCTATTCGCAATACTACAAAAATAAGATAGAATAAAAAATGTTAAAACATATATTCTAATGGTATTTATAACTATTTTTGCAACTTTATTACTTTGTATCGAAATTATAACTTTTATTACCATGAAATTCAATCTTTTGTCTATAGTAAAGTTCATTTTTCTTAGTATTTTTGTCTTACCCATTGCTGCTTGTGATGACCCCTACAAAGTAGGTTTAGAATTGCCAAATGCAAACTTAGTGAATACCACTTTTGTAGATACCTTTACAGTAAGTAGTAGCCTAATTTTGCAAGATAAAATCTATAATTCAGACTTGTTTAGCACCGCAGGAACAGATAATTATGGACGTGCCATAGACAATCGGTATGGCAGTGCTTCGCTTGGTTATATTGCAGACCCACAATTTGGAACAATTAAAGCAAGTTTTTATAGTAGAGTAATTTGGAATGGTATCAAATCTTTTGATAGTATTAGTGGTATAGACAAAGTTAGCCGTTTTGCTCCTATTGGCTATGATTCGGCTCGTATCAAATTGACTTTGTTTGGCATACAAGGAGATACGCTAACGCCACTAACTATTAAAGTAGAGCAATTAGTAAATGTGTTGGACACCACACAAAAATATGATAGCAAACAAACTCTACCTGTCATGCGTGAAATAGGACGAGTAAGTGTTTTGCCAAAAACAAAAAATTATCAAGCTCAAACTATTGTAATTCCTTTGAATGATTCTTTTATGCAAGAATTTCTTGCTCAATCTAATCAAAATAGCTTAACTACCAGTGCCAATTTTTCCGCATTTATGAAAGGAGTTAAGTTTTCGGTAGAAAATCCTACGCCTGCATCTATGCTTTCTGTCAATATTTTGGGAGATAGTTATATAGAATTTATCGCAAAATATTCTAATACACCTGTAGATACCAGCAGAACAAAGATATTTTCGCGGTTTACCTACTATTTTACGAGCTTAAGCACAACTTTTGCGGACAGAAATCAGTGGTTTACCAATATAGAAACTAATTATAGCAATACCCCATTTCTAAGCAAATTACAACCATATACCCCACTTTCTACCAAAGAAACCAATAACAAAATATATTTACAAGATGGTACAGGTTTGATAGCTTTGTTAGATTTTCCTACTTTGCGAGGCTATAACAAAAGAGCTGCAAGAATATCGAAAGAAGAAGTAATTGTACTCAACAGAGCCGAACTTTATATGTTTTCGGAAGACCAGACAGGTATGAATCAAGTGAATCCTGATATATTTTTCTACGAATCGGCAGCAAATGGCATAAAACCAAATTATGAAACTCCTTTGCAATTAACCGTAGATATTTCGCAACGCTATGACCCAAGTCCAATTCCCGTTGGGCGTGATGTTTCGGTGGCACAGTTATATCCTTTGTACTCCAGTTATACACGCAATTCGAAAAATTATAGCAATGTATTTTTTACGAGGTATTTGCAATCTGTTTTGGATAGTACAGATACAGAAGCAGGGCAAGGTAGAGGTATTTTTATGATGCCTGGGATTTTGGCAAGAAATGCCAATGGACAGTATCCAAAATTAAATCGCAATCTAAATAGGGTAATTATTCCTGATAATAGCCCAAGTAATGGCGAAAGAAGATTAAAATTGCGTGTGTTTTATACAAAATTTAAGAAAAGATAATAATATATGTAGAATTTTTGCACCAAAATTTCAAAATATATGGATAAATTAATAACCACATATACACATTGCACACATAGAAAAACAAAAAATCTATATGTATAATGCTGTGTATGTGGTTACAATAATTTTGATGCAACAAATTTACTTATACCATTTTATTTATTGCACCATTATTTTCTGCTTGATTACCTTATCCCCATAACTAATGCTAAGAATATAAATGCCACTATTGGTAGGCATAGTAATTAG
>JBIKRY010000208.1:0-8532 GCA_044348925.1 Bernardetiaceae bacterium | reverse complement strand
TTCGCAAAAATGAAAAACTTTTTGGCATAAAAGTAGGGAATTACTTGAAATCACAAAAATAGCAAAAATTAACATTTTTATTGCAAAGTGGGAATTGCTGAGCCAATTTATATTTTACTTGTAACTTATTGATTATCAATATTTTAATTCGTAGTTCACGTGAAATCAGCAATTCCCACTTTGGCAATTCAATGGTCAATTTTTGATATTTCTATGATTTAAAGCAAGTTAATATTTTATGTCCAAAAGTTTTATCCCTAAAAAAGCCCTTATTTTATAGCAGAACTATATTTTTTCTTCAAATCCTGTGAAAATTTCGCACAACTCTACCAAGAGTTGGCAAATCCCGAAATGGTAAAATTGGAATAAATTGTCAAAGTGGGAATTGCTGACGTGAAATATTATTCACAATCTATATATTCAAGAGTAGCAATACTACTACTTGAATTTTTCGGTATTGCAGTAGATTTTGTTGGTAGTCCTTTTAAATTATAAACATATTCATATTTTGAACTAATTGTAGAAACACCATTCCGTTTATAGTCAAAAAACAAAACATTATTTATATTTTGATAACTTGGTTCTTCAGGGAATGCTGTTTGCATAAGGTTATAATAATTCTTTTTGTCATCATATTGATAAGTAGTTAGTTGAACATTGTTAGCATATTCTGTTTGCACACTACTTAAATTTCCTTTGCTATCATAGTTATAAACTCTAAAAAGGTCATTACTAATCATTTTAACTATTTTCCCATTAGTATTATATTCGTATTTAAGTTCATCTTTGTAAGGAATACTATCTCCTGTAAATAAAGTAGAGGTTTGTATCTTTTCTATTTGTCCATTATATTTATAGATAAAGATATAATCACTTACACGTGTTGGATTTATTAATTTTCGAGTTGCTAACTGTCCTTTTGCATTATAGGAAAGTGTATAAATAGATTGTTCTTCTTTATTAGAAACGGTTGAAAGAGTAAGTATTTCTATTATTAAATTAGTATTATTATGTTTTAAAGTAGTAACACTAGTATAACCATCACTAACTTGTGTAACTTTTGATAATTTACAATTTTTTCCTATTGTTGAATTTGGTATTGGATTATCACTTCCACCACAGGAAATTGCCACAAAAGCAATAACAAGGTAGGCAAATAAAGATTTTTTAGAAGATTTCATTGTGTTGAGAAATTTATGTAACTAAAATAAAACTGCAAGATAAATATATTTTTAGTAGAAATACTAATTTTCAAAAAGATTTCAAAAACAATAATAGGTGCAAACATATCTGACTTCGATAATTCAATGTCATATTTTTCTGCTACATCAAAAATACTTTTAAAATCACTAGAGTTTATGAATAATTTGTATAATAGACTTTAGTCTGTTTTTAAGTAGTTGAAAATCAATAACTTGCACAGACTAAAGTCTATGCTACAGCAATTATTCATAAACTCTACTAAAAGCCATAAAATTATAAGTTAGGGGATATCCATTACGCAATTTTCTTCTTTTTTATAAAATTTTATGTAAATAGTGCAATAATGTAAATCAACCCAACTGCCCAGCAATATAGCCTGTTGTCCAAGCAGCTTGAAAATTAAAACCACCTGTTAGCCCGTCTATATCCAAAACTTCCCCTGCAAAATACAAACCTTGTATTTTTTTGCTTTGCATAGTATTGTAGTCTATTTCTGCCAAATCTACTCCGCCACAAGTAACAAATTCCTCTTTGAAAATAGTTTTGCCATGTACTTCATACAAATCATGGAGTAATATCGTATTTAGTTGGTGGAGTTCTTGTTTGGTAATATCTGCCCATCTTTTTTCGGCAGGAATGGCAAGTTTTTGCAATAAAAACTCCCACAAACGACTTGGCAAAGCAAATGGGTTTTTATTTCCTATTTGTCGTGTTGCAAATTCTTGTTTTAAGGTGTATAATTCCTGTCGTAATTGTTCATCATGGTAGGTAGGCAACCACGAAACCAAAGCAGAAAATTGGTAATTTTTTTCAGCCAAAATTCTTGCACCCCAAGCCGAAAGTTTTAGCACCGAATAAGCACTTAAGCCCCAATGTGTAATCAAAATAGCACCTTCTTCGCTAAGTTTACTATCTGCAATCCGTACACGAACCGCAGGCACTGCCACCCCCATCAAGCTCGTAAGTGGGTTTTTAGGTAAGTTAAAGGTAAATAAAGAGGGGACAGGTTTTAGAATTTGCAAGCCTATATCTGCCAACCATTGTAAATTTTCAATTTTAGGAGAACCACCTGTTGCTATAATTACTTTATCAAATATTTCTACACTATTTTTGGTGGCATTTTTGGTATGTAATTGAAAACTATTGCTTTGTCCGTTTTTTTTATCTTCTTCAGAGGCATACACTACATCTATTTTTTGTACTTCTGTCGAAGTGCGAATTTGAATGTAATATTTTTGTACTTCTTGTAGAAAACAGTCTATAATTGTTTGTGAGTCGTCTGTTATTGGAAATATTCGTCCATCTGGCTCTGTTTTCAATACGATACCTTTTTCCAAAAACCAAGCAATTGTATCTGGTACTGCAAAATGATGAAAGGCTTTTTTGAGGAATTTTTCGCCACGAGGATATGATTTTACTAATTTGCTTATCTCATTACAAGCATGTGTAACATTACAACGACCACCACCCGAAACTTTTACTTTGGAAAGGATTTTTGAGGTTTTTTCAATAATAACGATTTGATAGGTAGGATATTTTTTTGCACAAGCCAAGGCAGCGAAAAAACCAGCTGCACCACCACCAATAATTGCAATTTTTGTCATTTTTTAGCTATTTATCCATATTAAGTCTATATCTACGCCTGTTGCTATCGAAAAATACTGTACTTCATCTTCAAGGTCTTCGTCTAAACGACTTAGATGCCAACTGACTGTAAGTATGCCTCCTTTTTCCCTAAATTTCTTGAGGATACGCAATATTTCTAAAATACATTTAGAACTACTTGTATTAAAGTAGGTAATTTTTATATTAAACTCTATTTTTTTAGTAGTTTTTTTTATAAATTCTTCCAACCAGCTATAAATAGGCTCATAAAACGCATACGTGTTTGTAATATACGATTGACCTTCTATTTCACAGATGCCTGTTTCTATATTAAAATTGATATAAGGCATTACTGGATTTGTTTTTTCGATAATCAGGTTGTTCATTTATACTTTGACTGCTAAAAGTAACAAATTATTGAGATAAAATTTCTTACAAAGGTATTAGAAAAAAGTAATATATTTTATGGTATAATACTGTTTTTCTTACATTGTAATAAAATATAAAGATTTGTACGTTTTTTAGTTTGTAAAGTTTTATAATTTTTAGCTATTTTAAATTTTTGTATGTAAAATTTGTATTTTTCTTACTTATTCCAAAATTACTACTCTAACCGAATCTCTATCCGTTTTGGTAGAATCTTTCACTATTTTGACTTGACATTGGTAAGGTTTGGTAATTTTTATGTTTTTTGGCTTGGTAAATCCGCCTTTTGGATAGTCGTATAAATCGGAATTATATACTTTTTCTATGTATCTCCCAAAAATAGGTAATGCCATTTTAGAACCTTCGCCTAAGTCTGATGTTCTAAAATGTATGCTTCTGTCTTCGCCTCCTACCCAAGTGCCTGTTACCAAATCTTTTGTTACTCCCATATACCAACCGTCTGCGTGGTTAGAAGAAGTGCCTGTTTTGCCACCTACTTCGTGTCCATTGTCATGGATTTTGAATCTCCACAAAGCTCCCGAAGTTCCCAAAGGCTCTAACATACTGCCTCGCAACATATATTTCATCAAAAATGCGGTTTCTGGTTTTATGGCACGTTTGCGTTTTGGATTTGGTCTATAAATTACCTTTCCGTTCTTGTCTTCAATTTTGGAAATAACTTGAGGCTCTGTCCAAATTCCTTCGTTCATAAAGGTACAATAGGCAGCCGTCATTTCATACACTGTAACGTCATTAGCTCCCAAACAAACCGAAGGAAATGGTGCCATCTGACTCGAAATTCCCATACGTTTGGCATATTCGATAACCGTTTCCCAACCTATTTTCTGGGTAAGTTGAGCCGTAACTGTATTAAATGACCTTGCCATTGCATAACGCAAAGTAATGGTATCTAAAGAACAATACCAATCTGCGTTGTGTGGCGACCAAGTTTTAGGCTTGCCATCTTCCATATACAAAATTTGCACAGGTCTGTCCACAATGCGTGTGCAAGGCGACATACCTTGAGGATAGTCTTTAGATGCCGAATCAAAAGCAGCAGCATACACAAAAGGTTTGAAAGTAGAACCTGGTTGCCTATGTGCTTGTCTTACATTATCATATTTAAAATATTTATAATTTATATCTCCTACCCAAGCCTTAATTTCTCCCGAATATGGATTCATACTCATTACGCCTGTGTGCATAATATGCTTATAATATCGCAAAGAATCAAAGGAACTTAGCAAAGTATCTTTTTCCCCATTCCACGTAAAAACTTTCATTTCTTTTGGGCTATGCAACAACATTTGCACAGAATCTGGTCTATTTGGGTGTAATTTGGTGTAATATTGATAAACTTTTGTTTTTTCTAAGGCTTGTTCGAGGTAATTGGGTAATTCTTTGCCTCGCTTATCTGTCCATGGATTTTGTCCTCGCCAATGTTCAAAAAAGTTTCTTTGCAGATTTTTCATATTTTCGGCAACAGATTCTTCTGCATATTTTTGTAATCGTGAATCAATGGTAGTATAAATTTTTAGTCCATCTGCGTGCAAATCTAAGCCTTTTTCGGCACAAATTTTTTCTAATTGCATCGTCAAATAGTCCTTAAAGTGCATACTTACGCCACTTTCCATAATTTCGGGGGTGTATTTGGGAGCAAGTGCTAATTTGCATATAGAATCTAATTCTTTTTTGCCCAAATAATTGGCTTTAAACATCTGCCCTAAAACTACATTTCTACGAAGTAATGCTTTTTTAGGATTTCGGAATGGGTTGTAAGCTGTAGTAGCTTTTAATACTCCAACCAACATGGCAGACTCTTGCAAATTGAGGGTAGCAGGAGTTTTATTAAAAAAAGTTTTTGAAGCTATTTTAATACCGTATGCGTCATTGCCAAAATCTACTGTATTCAAATACATTTCAATAATTTCTTCTTTAGTGTAATTTTGCTCAAGATTAATCGCAGTAATCCACTCTTTGGTCTTGATAATCAATACTTTAATAATAGGAACATTTCCCAATCTACCTTGCGAAGCACCCATTCGAGTTTTAAATAAATTTTTAGCCAACTGTTGGGTCAGGGTACTACCACCACCACGATTACTTCCTATGGCATTGTGAAATAAAACGCCAAAAATAGCAGGCAAATCTATCCCAGAATGTTCGTGAAAACGAGCATCTTCGGTAGCTATCAAGGCTTGAATTAAATAAGGAGAAATTTTATCATAATGCACCATACTACGATTTTCTCTAAAATATTTGCCAAGTAGCTTTTTATCATGGGTATAAATTTCGGATACCAACGGAATTTTAGGTTTTTCGAGTCTTGCCGTACTTGGCAGATTGCCAAAAAGATTGAACAAATTATATTCTACGCCCTTAAAAAATACCAACAAACTAAACCAAAAAATTGCACACGCATACCAACAATACCGCACCATGCGGTTAAAAAAAGGCTCATTGGGTTTTGGACGTATAAATTCTATAATTGTTTTGGCAACAAAAATAGATTTGCTTTTAGCTATAGAGAACAAATTTTTTAGCTTTTGTTCTATCTTTTCGGAAGTATTATTTGGTGTATGCAAAGCTACTTAATTTTACTTTTTGCAAATCTATTAAATAAATTAAAAACTTGTATCTATAATTTTAATATTCCGTAGATTTTGCAATAATTATACGAAATTAAAAGTAATTTTTTGTGTTACTTCATCATTTTTTTTTAGTAGTTTGTACATATCTTTTGTAATTTCTCTAAGTAATTTTAGTAAAATTACGAATGAAGTTATACTAAAACTAAAATAATTTTGTAAAAAACAGAACATAAAGATGACATCTTTGGATAAAACCAATTAATTTTTAGTATATTTCAATTCCATTGCAGATTTAACACAAACTACGGCAGGCAGATTGCTAAACATCTTATTTATTCCCCTAAAATTTCTCTTTGCGTAATGTCATATACATTACTTAAATTGAATAACCCAAAAGTATCTCTGTAAGATTTTGCTAAATTAACTAAGTATTTATCGTAATAACGTGCTAAACCTTGCATCATTTTAGCTTTTATTTCTATATTGTGGGCAAATATTTCCATAATATTTACCTGCGGAATCACATATAACTCACAAGTATCCGAACTGCAAATGGCATTATAACTGCGGATACTTGTATCTAAGATAGCATTATCTCCAAAACTTTCCCCTGCCGATAGTTCCAACAAATCTTCAAACTGCGTTTCTACATCAATACTAATCTTAATACGCCCTGCCAAAATAATATACAATGCTTGGCTGGGGTCTTTGCGAAAAAAAATAGCCTCATTGTGTTGGTAGGTACGTATGTGCAAAAAAGGAATAAACTCTTCCAATTCTTTATCTGTAAGTTTATCCATTAAGTTGTTTTTTCGTAGAAAACGAAATAAAATTCTTTCACGATTTGAATATTTTTTTGCAAAAAGTTTCCACATAATACACTGTTTTTTCAAAAATACAGAACAGTTTTATATTTTACAAGTTTTAATGCCAGCTTTTAGCTGGATATATTTTTTCAAAAATTTAGCCGAAAGCAAACTATCTCCTAAAAAGTAACGTACATTGCAGAAAATACACATAAAACTATTATTATTACACCATTTCAAAGCAAAATAAGATGAAAATTAAACATATTTTACTTTTTATTGCCTGTATTATCTTGTTACTTGCTTGTCAAGAAACACAAAATCCTTCTACAGGGTTGTATCCCTTAGACCAATTACCTACGTATTTTGGCGGATATAAAATTCCAGCCGACAATTTATTAAGCTATCAAGGTATTGAATTAGGAAAAATGTTGTTTTATGAAAAGCAACTTTCGGCAGATAATACGATTTCTTGTGGCTCGTGTCATCAACAAAAATTAGCATTTACAGATGGTTTGGGGCAATCGGTTGGTTTTCAAAATCGCAAACGCGAAGTAGGTAGTATGTCTTTGGCTAATTTATTGTGGCAAAACCGTTTTAATTGGACAGGCAATGCCAATGTTTTAGAACAACAAGTTTTGATGCCTATGCAACATAGTGCAGAAATGAATCAACCTATAGCAAACACGATTACAAAACTAAAAAACACCACGATATATCCTAAAAAATTTATGGAAGTATTTGGTAATCAAGAGATTACAGAAGATAAAATCGCAAAAGCATTAGCCCAATTTTTGCGAACTTTGGTTAGTGCAGATGCCAAATTTGATAAATTTTTGCGTGGCGAATTGCAATTAAGTCCGCAAGAACAACGTGGTAGAGAATTGTTGCAACACCCGTATGCAGGTAGATTACGCGGTGGAAATTGTATAGATTGCCACACAGGACTAAATTTTTCGGGCAGTAATCTCGGTTTTGATGGTTTTCGGAATAATGGTTTAGATGACGATGCAAATTTGGCAGATGGACTTTATACTGTAACGAAAAATGTATTTGACAAAGGAAAATTTAAAGTGCCTACTTTGCGAAATATTGCTTTGACAGCACCTTATATGCATGACGGCAGATTCAAAACTCTGGAAGAAGTGCTTGACCATTACAACGAGCATATAAAAATAAATCAAAATCTTGACCCATTAATTTTGGAAGCCACTAATTTGATGTTTCCTACAGCAGGACAGGTGCAATTAGGTTTGACAGAACAAGAGAAAAAAGATATTATTGCCTTTTTACAAACTTTAACAGACGAAAAATTTATTACAAATCCTGCTTTTGCAAATCCTTTTTAAATTGCGTAGCAACTGTATATTCGCCTAAAGGCAAATATACGGCTAAGCTACTATCACTCCAAACTACTAATTCCTGCATATATTCCCCGTACTACTTCTTGCATTTTATCAAAGTCTAAAGTTTCTATAGTATCTGTTTCTTTATGGTAATGCGAATTTCGAAAAAATGCGGTATCTGTAATCATTACCGCAGGAATACCAAATTTCCAATAGTTTTGGTGGTCAGAAAAATCTACGCCCTGCACAAAAGTAGGTGCATTGATTGCAGAAACAGGCAAATTAGCAACAGATTTCATTGCAGATTTCATAGAATTTACCAATTTGCCACTATTGGTATTGCCTACCACAGCTATAAAATTTCCAACCGTTGGATATAATAATTTCATTGCAGCAATTGGATAGTCTTGCGATTGTTTTTTGTCCGAGAAGTAGCCTATCATTTCCAAACAAATCATACTTTTAATAGGTATTTGCTTATCTATTAAACTTTTGGCGTGAACATAACTACCCATATTAGTAGTTCTAAAATTTGGTGGCTCTTCCAAACAATAT
>JBIKRY010000207.1:0-8534 GCA_044348925.1 Bernardetiaceae bacterium | reverse complement strand
CTTTGAAATAAGAAACAAGCAGGGATAAGCCAAATGGCACTATACAAAAAATTTTTGGTACTTAGTTTTTTGGCAATGGGTTTTACTTTGCTGGTTTGGTCATCACGTGAATAATGGTGCGTAAACATTAGCATAATAGCCGAAAATCTACTAATGATGTGCGAAAAAAGCATACTTTTGGCACAAAAAAGGAGATTTATTTCCACTAACGCAATAAGTGTAAACATTTTCAAACTCAACAAAAGCCCCAAACCAACTAAAGCATAAGTTCCTACCCGACTATCTTTCATAATTTCCAAGATTTTTTCCTTTGTCCAACCACCACCAAATCCATCGCAAACATCTGCAAAACCATCTTCGTGAAATGCCCCTGTCATCAAAATACTCGTGAGCATAGACAAAATAACGGCAATAGGAGGCGGAAAAATAAAAAGAGCAAGATAAACAACGATTGCAGTAGCTAATCCAATTAGATAACCAATCAAAGGAAAATAACGTGTGGCTTCATTCAAGTATTCTTCTTTATGGTCTATCCACTTTGGACAAGGTATCCGTGTGTAAAACATTAGGGCAGTAAAAAAGATGGTAATTTCGTGTCGCATATTTTATAACTTATTTGTGTGTATATTACAAAGATGTAATCTTCTAAAAAGATTACATCTTTGTAATGATAGGCAAAGTTAAACAATAGGCAACAACTATTTTGCAAGTAATAACTAAGAAATAAAAGCTACAAAATATAACAAATTGATTATCAAGTGTTTATATTTTATACACAAAAGATTTATTTTTTATTTATTACAAAATAATCAACTATTTTATATTTTAGTTATTTATTGCTACTTTTTTTAGAATATTATTAATAATATCTCTGGTGGTAATTCCTTCGGCTTCTGCTTCGTAATTTAAGATAATGCGGTGATTTAATACATCGTATGCTATTTCCTTAATATCTTCAGGTAATACATAATCACGTCCATCAAAAAAAGCAAGTGCTTTTGCTGCCCTATTCAAATTGATACTTGCACGTGGCGAAACCCCATATTGAATATAATTAGCCTCTTGTGTGAGTCCATATTCTAAAGGTTTGCGAGTTGCAAATACTAATTCTATAATATATTTTTCTAAAGATTCCGAAATTTGTACTTGATTAATGGCATCACGAATGGCAAACACTTCTTCTTTGGTAAGCATTTGGCGTACTTGTCCCGCAAAATTTACATCAGACATTCTTCGCATCACTTGTAACTCCTCCTCTTTGTCCAAATAACCTACATATACCTTGAGCATAAAACGGTCAAGTTGTGCTTCAGGCAATGGATAAGTTCCTTCTTGTTCTACAGGATTTTGGGTTGCCAACACCAAAAAAGGTCTGTCTAAAGTATGCGTTTTGTCACCAATGGTAACTTGTTTTTCTTGCATTGCTTCGAGCAAAGCAGATTGTACTTTGGCAGGAGAACGGTTTACTTCATCTGCCAAAATAAGATTGGCAAAGATTGGCCCCTTTTTTACCTCAAATTCGGCGGTGCGTTGATTATAAATCATTGTACCAATCAAATCGGCAGGCAATAAATCAGGCGTAAATTGCAGACGTTTAAAATCTAAATGCAGAACTTGTGCTAAAGTATTGATAGTCAATGTTTTGGCAAGTCCAGGAACACCTTCGAGTAGAATATGCCCATTCGTAAACAAACCAATCAACAACCTATTAATCATATATTGTTGTCCAACAACAACTTTGTTGATTTCTGCGTAAACTTGCTTAACTTTGTCTTGTAAGATATTAATTTCCATAGTAAATAAAATGGATTGATAATTGCAAAGCAAATTTATGAATATTTTTTGATTATTATAATTTATTTCTTTAATTTGTGCATAAACTCGCAATCGTATGTCAATCGTATTAGATAAAAAAGTAGGCATCAACCTTAGTAAAGGTAGCAAAATTTCTTTAGAGAAAGAAGGCAAACGTCTTGAAGAAGTCTGTATAGGCTTGAATTGGGGTGTAATTAAGAAAAAAAGTTCTTTTTTCGGTTTAATTGGTGGTGGTAGTGATACTGTTGATTTAGATGGCAGTGTAACTTTGTTTAATGACAACAAACGTGCTTTAGAAACTGTTTCGTATCGCAAACTGAAATCGTCTGATGGTTCTATTCAACATAGTGGCGATGACAGGTCTGGAGATACAGCAGGAGATGATGGAAAAGATAACGAGGTTATTCAAATTATTTTGCCTAAAGTTAGCCAAGATGTTACACAAATTGTATTTTTCTTAAATTCTTACAAAGGGCAAGATTTTGCAGATATTCCATACTCAAAAATTCGTATTTTTGAGGGTAATCACCGAGAAGTAAAATCTGTTTTTGCTACTTTTAATCTTTCAGCAGACCCGTCTTTTGCGAGCAATGTATCGATGATTATGGGCAAATTGATACGAAAAGCCAATGGAAATTGGGAATTTTCAGCTATTGGCGAAGCTATAGAAGCAAAAAATATTGATGATACCATCAAAGTAATTCAACAACAATATTTGTAAAATGTAAGTTGCGTAATATTCTGTGTGTAACTGTAGCTATGCACAGAATATTAGTAAAATTAATTATTTTATAGCAATATTATTTTTACAAGAAATAAGTATAAAAAATTGCACATTTCGCTAAGTAGCTGATGCTACATACTACTACACAAGTTACATTCATTAACAACTTAATTCAAAAAAGCCATTAAGCAAAATAGAAAAACTAAAAATATTGCATAGATAATAGGTAGAAATATTTTTTTTGTTAATATTGCAACAAAATAACTTAACAATTATATGCAAAAGTTTTTTGGTTGGATTTTTACGCCATTTTGTGGGCTTGTATTTTTCTTGTCTTTGTGTATAGGACATGTACTCCAATTTGTAGGATTACATCTTTTTGGTTATAAAGGGCAAAAATTTGGTGCCGATTGCTTAGGATATATGCTATTGTATTCCTTAAAATTTGTCGGTGCAAGTTGGATATTACCCAAAATTCCTGCAAATATTTCAAAAGATAAACCCTTATTAGTAGTTTCAAATCATCAAAGTTTGTTTGATATTACGTTTTTAATTGCTATTTTTGCACGTCATCACGCCAAATTTGTATCCAAAATAGAACTTTCTAAAGGTATCCCTGGTATTTCGTATAATTTGCGTCATAGCGGAGCAGCACTTATTGACCGTAAAAAGCCCGAACAAGCATTGCCCGAACTCAAAAGATTTGGTAAATTTATAGAAGATAATAACTATTGTGGTTGTATTTTTCCTGAAGGTACAAGGGCTGTAGATGGCAAAATTAAACCGTTTAAAGTCAAAGGCTTGGCTACGTTGTTGCAAGAGTCGCCAAATGCAGTAGTATTGCCTGTTGCTTTGGAGGGTTTGTGGGAGTTGATACGTTATGAATATTTGCCAATTCCTTTTGGTGTGAAAATGAAAGCCACTCTGCTCGAGCCTGTAGATAGAGAAGGCAAAACAGAGGAAGAAATTGTGCAAGAATGTGAATATAAAATTCGCAAGCAACTAAATCAATTAGATGGTATGCAGTTGCCTGCCGAAAAAAAAAAATAATTGAAACCATTGGCTTTGGCACTAAAGAAGATTTTACACAACAAAACATAGCTTTTTTGCAAACCAAAAAATTAGGTTTGGCACTTTCGGGTGGTGGTGCAAGAGGAATTGCCCATTTAGGAGTTTTACAGGCATTAAATGAGGTTAATTTGCGAAATTCTATTTCTATTGTTTCGGGAACAAGTGCTGGTTCTATTATAGCATCTTTGTATGCTGCGGGCAAAGAGCCGAAAGAAGTATTAGATTTTTTGATACGCACCAATTATTTAACTATTTTTCGTCTTGCCACCAATTTTAAAGGTGTGTTGAATATGAAAAAAACAGAAAAGGTATTTCGTAAAATTTTTCTACATCATGATACCTTTGAAAGTTTGAAAATTCCTTTGTATGTTGCTGCCACTTGTTTGGAAAGTGGTAAGACAGAATATTTTTCATCAGGCAATTTGATTACAATTATTCAAGCATCTTCTTGTATTCCTGTGATTTTTGCCCCAATTTTGATTCAAAACAAACATTATGTAGATGGAGGTTTGCTAAATAATATGCCAAGTGAAATTATTAAGGACAAGTGTGAGTATTTAATTGGCATTAATATTAACCCACCATTCGAAAAAGCAAACATTCCTAATGTCCGTGAATTGGTCGAAAGGGTAGGCTATTTGGCTATCAGCCCCAATGTAGAAACTTCCAAAAAACTTTGTGATTGGGTAATAGAGCCTACAGATTTGCAACATTTTACAGTTTTTGATGTTGGTTATGCCGATGAAATGTATGTAATTGGTTATGAATATACCAAAAAATTGCTAAAAACACAAAAACTTTGGGAACAGATAGATATTACGAAAAATAGTATATAATCTAAGTTCCGTAATACAATACTACGGAACTGGAGTTCCGTAGTACTACGTTAGTTACACTATTTAATGAATCAACAAAAAAATGGAATGGATTTTTATTGGTATTTTGTCTTGTATTATTGTGGTTTTGCTATGGAAAGACCGCAAACGAAACGAAGACGTTTATACTTTGGCAGACGAAATAGCCCAAATACAAGTGGCAGATAAATTGCAAGCAGCCAAAAAAGAAGTATTAAACAAAAGTAGTCAAATTGTAAAAGGCAAAGTTTTGGAACATTTTTCCCCATATTTTCCAAATTTTCCCTACAATCCACAAGATGCACGTTTTTTGGGTGCCCCGATTGATTTTATTGTTTTTGACGGACTTTCGGAGGGGGAATTAAAGCAAATTATTTTTGTAGAAGTAAAAACAGGCAACGAAAACCGCAAATTGCCAAAAAGAGAACAAATGATAAAAAATTGCATAGAAAATGGCAACGTACAATGGGTTTATGTGCAACACCCTATTTTACAAACTCCAATTCTCGAAAATAATATTGCTGAAATACCAGATAAAAGTTTTTGGCAAGTAATCAAAAAATGGTTTTAATCTTAGTTTGTGCTAACATTATTTTGTTTCTATATGCGTAAAATAATTTTGGTATGAAAAATATTACAATATGTGTAGTTAAATCTGCCGTTTGGCTAATTCACTGCCTCTATACAAACGTGCAATATATATCAATCCAAGTAAAGCAAATGTGGCTGCTGCCCAAAATGTAAGGGAAAATCTTGCAGTGTCATTGCCATAAATCCAACCTGCAATCAAAGCACCTGAACCAATTCCTGCTTCCATTGCCAAATATACCGTTGCTAAAACTCGTCCACGTGTTGCGTCCGTACTCAAATCAATAGCCCAAGCCAAAATCGTAGGCGAAGTAAATCCCATACTAATTCCAAACATTGCAACAGCAATGTATAAAGCTACAGGCGTAGTAGCAAATCCCATGAGTACCAAAGAGATAATTTGCAAGCTCAAAGCATATCGCAAGACCAAAATTCTACCTAATCTATCAGAGGTTTTGCCTGCTAAAATTCGTACAGAAAGCGAGGCAATGGTATAAACCATCATAGCAATTCCTTTGTTTTCAATTCCCAAATGCACACTAACATCAGGCATAATGGTTAGCACTGTTCCAAAAGCAAAAACCATTAGAAACATTGTAATTGCAGGATTAATCACTATAGGCTCAAAAACATCTCTTTTGGTTAATCGGAAATGTTGGAGTTGCAAGGTTTGTTTATTTTTGAGAGTTTCTGTTAAAGTTAAATAAGACAAACCCGACAACATTCCCAAAGCTGAAGCAGTATAAAATAACACATCTGTTGAGTAATATTTTGCAATTTCACTACCTAAAACAGGACTAATAGCTGTGCCTGTGTTGGTAATTAATCCTAACAAACCCATTGCCTCTCCCCTCCTATTGTTAGGTACAATGTCTGCCAACATAGCCGAAGATGCGGTTGGTGTTGTACCTGCACAAAAACCATGTAATAAACGAATGAAAAAGAAACCAAAAACCGAAGATATTAAAGGATACAACAAAGCACAAACAATGCAAAATGTAGCACCCAAATACATAATTGGTTTACGCCCAATTTTGTCTGCCAACTTGCCACTAAAAGGTCGGGATAAGCCCGCAGTAACTGTAAAAAGTGCAATAATACCACCTTTATACTCTGCACCACCTAATTTTGTGAGATAGGCAGGCAGTTCAGGAATAATCATATTAAAACTTGCAAATAAGAAAAGAGAACTTATACATAAAAGCCCAAAATGAGGCGTATAAATACTTTGTGTAGAATTACTATCCAAGAGAATAAAATTTAAGGAAAAAAATAGTTTTAAATAAAATATATGAAATTATATAAACGAAATGGCTTTAAAAAAGTTATGTAAAAAATGAATGAAAAAATAAAATAGAACACTAAATCCTATCTAAACGAATAAAAGTAACACTTTGTCGTTTTTACTATCTATATCTTACATATATTGCGTTATTTGCTTTAGACTATTTTATTGTTTTAGGAATAGTAAATTTTAACTTTGTTAAGGATATTTAATTCTATAAATTATGCAACACCTCTATCCAATAGTATCCTTACTGTTTTCATTGATACGAATGATTTGTTTTGGAAAAACTTTTCTGCTCAAACTTTTTGTGAGTAAAAGTTATCTGTTTTTACTTGTATATTCTTCGCCTATCATAGCACAAGAAAATACGCAAGACTCTATGTCTAATTTTGCAATGATGGTTAATATTTCTAAACCAGATACTGCTTATTTAGGCAAGTTAGTAAGAACTGTGTATAAAATTCATAATACAAAACCTGTAGAAGCTGCAAATATAGCTCTGGAAGGGCTTTTATTAGCCGAAAATGCAAAATTGGCACACAGTTCTTATGTATTTTCGCGTATGTTGGGAATTATTGCAAGTCGTCAAAATGATTTTTCGAAAGGCAATTATTATCTAAACTTGGCTTTGATGTATTCTAATCAAACCAATAATCCGTATCAAAATAGAGAAATTACCCATTTATTAGCCAAAAACTACCTAAGTACCAACAAATTAGACAGTGTTATCCATTTTAAAAACCTAAAAGAACTTGCACAAGAGAGGATTTTTAAAATTGAAAAAGACAATATAGTTCACAAACTCGAAGAAGAACTTTATACCGAAGAACACGAAATTAAATTGCTTTTAGAAGAAAATCATCAGCAACAAGAAATTATAAAACAACAATCTCGAGAAGAATATATCTTAGGTGCTTTTTTTGTAGTAATTGCAGTTTTATCGTATGTTTTATATCGTAATTACAAACATAAACAAAAGATAAAAGAATTACAGGTTAATAAAAAATTTGAAGAAATAGCCGATATTACTTCGCACAAATTGCGAAGACCTGTAGCATCTATTTTGGGATTAATGAATATTTTTAATAAAGAGAAATTTGATGACCCTGAGAATAAAGAAATTTTAAACCATTTGGATAAATCTGCCAAAGAATTGGATAGTATGCTGAAAGAGATTATGAACAAAACGTATGTAGAAGAGCAAAAAAAGAAAAAATAATTCCTAAGTAGAAATATACAATAGTTTGATATTTCTACTTATTCTTTTTCGGACATGTATTCGTCTATTTTTTTTTCTATTTCTTCTCTCGACAAATCTGCATAGACAATACCATTTCTTGCAACGGATAATTTTCCTGTTTCTTCAGATACAATCAATACTAAAGTATTGGTGGCTTCGGTCATACCAATACCTGCACGGTGTCGCAAACCCATAGACGCAGGTACATGGAGATTTTCGGTAATAGGCAAAATGCAACGGACTGCCTTTATTCGTCCTTTGATAATCAACATAGCACCATCATGGAGAGGACAATATTTATTAAAAATAGTGATAATCAACCGTTTAGAAATTAGTGCATCTATCATATCCCCTGTTTCTACATAGCTACTCAAATCAGAATATTTGGAAACAACAAGCAAAGCCCCTGTTTGCGTTTTGCCTAATTCTTGCATAGCCTCCAAAATAGGCACGTCATTGAGTTCCGAAACTTGCCTTTTACCACGAATCCACGCCCAAATAGAATAATTATCAAAGTGCGTAGTTTCGCCAATCATGAGGAAAAACTTTTTGAGTTCTTGTTGGAATAGTACAGACGCAACCACCACACCAACCCCCATAAACTGCCCCAAAACCGCCGCCAAAAGTTCCATGTGGGTTGCTTGCACCAACAAATACAAAATATAAAGCATCAAAAAACCTACGAACACACGAAAAGCAATAGTGCCACGAATGAGTTTATAAAAATTGTATAGTAAAAAACTTACTAAAGCAATATCTAAAAAATCTATCCAAGTTATTTCTAAGAAACCAATATAAGGAAATGGGTTTTTCAAGCTACAAAAATTATTTTTGGTAATATACTATTTTTTTTAAATATCAAAAAAAATATTTTTTATTTTTTAGGTTTTCCGCACCAAAATTGACAAGTAATTTTTATGTAATCCAATGTATTTATTTGCTAAATGATTTCTA
>JBIKRY010000015.1:0-27131 GCA_044348925.1 Bernardetiaceae bacterium | reverse complement strand
AGGGCAGGTTAGAAAGTACCATTGCCCCACAAAGCATTAATTCATTAAAAAGCACCAAAGTCCAAATTTAGCACGTCTGCCCGCCTTGCCACAAATGGAATGTTGTGGGCTAGTGTTGGTGTTTTTTTAAGTCAATTTTTAGCGTATTGATTAAATCATCTTATTACATCACAAATTAGCCTAATTTTTTATTATCCTTAATTTCTTGCCCCCACGCATACAAATTATGTAAAATAGGAGTAAGACTTTTGCCAAAATCGGTAAGGGAGTATTCAACTTTAGGCGGAATTTCCTTAAAAATTTCCCTATGAATTAGCCCATCATCTTCCAATTCTCTCAACTGCTGTGTAAGCATTTTTTGGGTAACACCACAGACCAATTTTTTCAATTCGCCAAATCGTCTTGGGCTAACACTAAGATAACCTAATATAATAACTTTCCACTTGCCACCTATGATATTCATAGCCGTAGTTAGTGGGCAGTCAAAATATTTTTGTGGTTTTTCAAAATTTTCTTTCATATAAATCATTGATATTCAATTATAGTTACTATTTAGTAACTATAATACATTTAAGTACCTACTTGCAAAGATAATACTAAAAGAATAATTTTGCAACTCATTAAAAAATAAAAACATTATGAAAAGTCTTTTTGTATTTATGTTGGCTATTATGTTTAGCCTTGTTTCGTATGCACAAAAACCCAATTTGAATGGAAGATGGGAAAGCATCAAACCCGAAGCACAGGGGCAAGTTTTTGCTACTCGTGATTTTACGTTCAAAAACGATAAGTGGAGTATCATTTACACTGTTTATGGCGACAGCGAAAAAAAAATATCCTGTTTTTTCATTTGAAGCCGAAGGAAGTTTTAAAGTAGGTAAAAAATCAGACAAAGTTGATAACACCTATGAAGCGGATTTTTCTTTCTCAAAGAAGTATGTAACGTTGCTTACAGACGATGAGGCAACAATCAAAAGCATTGGTTTTGATGCTTGTAACCTCAAAAAAGGTGTAAAAACGGACATTAGTCAAAATGGTTGTTCTTTCTTGGCTTCAGTAAAAAACTATGGCTTGGAATACGATTTAATTTCTTTGAATGGAACAGAGTTGAAGTTAGGAAGTCGTCCTGCCGATGGTAATATGAGCAAACCTGAGCTTAGACCTACTCAACTTGGTGAGCCTTTGAAAAAAAAGAAATAACCAAATGTAATATCTTAAAGAAAAATGATGTCTTGGTATCTAAAATTCTAAGGCATCATTTTTTATCTTAAAATTGTATGCAGAAAATACTTTTTTTATTTTCACATTTGTATTTTTTAATGCCTTTGGGCAAAAAAATGACACCATTTTTAACTATGAAATGGGAATCACTGCTAATCTTAATAAAGGTAATTTAGACCAAATATTATTGGGTAGTAATGTATTGCTTTCAAAATCAAATAAAAATATTGGTTTTCGTTTTAAAAGTATTACTTTTCATCAGTGGCTATTAGGAAATAATTTTGATGAAGACTATTACCCAAACCTTGTGTTTTTTGTAAAACCACTTGCTAAAATAAGCCCCTATACGATAGCAAGATACGAGCAAAGTAAACGGCGTGGATTAGACCACAGAGAAATGATTGGAGCAGGCATTAGTTTTCTTTTTGAAAAACAGGCTTTGCATACATTTAGGCTAAGTACCAATTTGATGTACGAAATGACTACTTTTACGGCAGATAATGTTTCGCTAATTGGAAATTTATCAGATAAACAAAGAAAAATATGGAGGATTACGGGTTTCCTTAATGCTCAACATAGATTTCTAAAAGATAATCTTCACTTGAATTATGAAATTTGGTTTCAACCTACTATTAATAATTTTAATGATTTTAGAGGGCAGATAGACCTAAATTTAGATAATAGGCTTTCAAAATCATTGTTTCTACGGATGAAATTATTTTATTTTTATGAATCTGTTTTGCCTTCAAATCTAAAAAATGGAGATTTAAGAGCAAGTTTTGGTTTTGTTTTTAAAAGATAAAAATAATATAATAACGTGAATTACGGAGTAAAATATTGATAATCAATAAGTTATTATGTTTTTTATGCTATCTTAAACTCTATTATTTACAAAAATTCAAAAAAGAAAATCACTGCCGCATATTCTTTGCGTACACCTTTTGCAGCACCAATAATGCTACCATTGCTACGAATATCGCCATTAGATTCTACTTTGCCTTTAATACTTCCATTAATTCGTACATCTCCATTCGCTTCTACTTTACCAACAATAGAACCATTTTTGCGAATATCACCATTACTTTCTATTTTTCCCTTAATACTTCCATTGATTCGAATATCTCCGTTGCTTTCAAATTTTCCTTGAATACTTCCGTTGATTCGAATATCTCCATTGGATTCTATTTTTCCAAATAGAGAGCCATTTTTGCGTAAATCTTGTGCCGAAATAGTATGGAAAGACAAACATAAAGAAAATAATATAGCTAATTTTAGTAATTTCATTGCCGTATGACGTATATATTTAAAATAGTTCATTATTTACAAATAATTACGCACAGAAAAAAATATTAGATTAACTTTTTTTGTAATTTTATCAATCTAATACGCAAGAATAAAATTATACTAAAACTAAAATAATTTTATAAAAAACAGAACATCAAGATGTCATCTTTGGATAAAACCAATTAATTTTTAGTATATATTTTTATGTATTTATGTTGCAACAAGGATTCATTCATTTTATTAGTAAATATACTTTAAAAATAAAAATATGTTAGAAGCTATTGAAACCATACAAAAACAACTAAGCCCAAAAGCAAAATTAATTGCAGTGAGCAAAACCAAACCTATAGCAATGTTAGCTGAAGCATACGATTTGGGTTTGCGAATTTTTGGCGAAAATAAAGTGCAAGAGATGACCGAAAAATATGCTGCCTTGCCTAAAGATATTCAATGGCATTTTATTGGGCATTTGCAAAGCAATAAGATAAAATATATGGCAGACTATGTTACGCTGATTCATGGGGTAGATAGTCTAAAATTATTGCAAGAAATAGATAAACAAGCAAAAAAAGCTAATAGAGTTATAGATTGTTTGTTGCAAATTTATATTGCAGACGAGGACACAAAATTTGGTTTTAGTCAAGAGGAGGTAATTGCATTACTACAAAATAATAGCATACAACTACTTAGTAATATTTGCGTTAAAGGACTTATGGGAATGGCAAGCAATACGACTGATGTAGAGAAAATTAGAACAGAATTTCGCGGATTGCACAATTTTTTTCAATACCTACAAAGTAATTTTGTGGCAAAAAATTTGCAATGGCAAGAAATCTCTATGGGTATGAGTAATGATTACCAAATAGCATTGGAAGAGGGAAGTACGATGATTAGAATTGGAAGTGCTATTTTTGGTAGCAGATAAGAAATAGAAATATAACTTATTGGTTATCAAATATGTAGCGTATTTTAAATAATCTCACTCCTATATTTTATTAAAAAAATCTGCAAATAAAGTAAAACGCAAAATATGTGTATAAAAATGGTATATCAACTTTTTTTCTTCGTGCTATACTTTTTGTATTGTTCTACTTCTTTGTATGCACATAATATTACAGATAGTTTGAATAATATCTTGAAACAGACATCTCTTACCGATTCCACAAAACTGCAATTATATAAATTATTAGCTGAAGAAATTAGACATAATTCGCCTTATCAAGCCTTGATGTATGCACAACAAGCTATAGAAATTGCCGAAAAAACAAAAGCACAGACAGATTTAGTAGAATGTTTAACCATGAAGGGAATTATCTACTATACACAAGGAAATTATAGCTTTTCCTTAGATTATTTATACAAATCTTTGGAAATTAGCGAAAAATATAACCTTATTGCCAAAAAAGCACACATAGAAAAATGGATTTCTATTCTTTTCTACCACCAAAAAAATTACCAACAAGCATTAGATTATGCAAATAAATCTTTGCAAACTTGCGAAGGTCTGCGAGATAGAAAAAAAGTAGCCCTTGCACTTGCGAATATAGCACTTATTTATTTAGATAAAAAAGATTATCACAAATCTATTTATTACTTCAATAAAGCTATTCCTGTATTAAAAATCTTAGACGAAAAGCAAGCACTTGCAGATACACAAATCAATCTGCTAAATGTATATATGGCTTTGCAAAATTTTCCAAAAGCTATAGAATTGTGTAATACTGCCTACACAATTTATCAAGAATTGGAATGGAAACAAGGCGAAGAATTGGCTCTTATCAATTATGGCGAAATTTATCAAGCAATGGATAATATGCCCAAAAGCCTCGAATATTATCAAAAAGCATTACAAGTAGCTACTGAAATAGACAATAACATAGGCAAAGTCTTTGTTTTTAATAAAATTGCAGACCTATATATGAATAAGCAATTATTAAGTGAAGCCGAAATATATGCAACACAAGCACTTAATTTGTCTAAACAAATTAATGCAAAAATGAATATGAAAGAATCTTATGAGATATTATATAGAATTTATAAAATAAAAGGAGTTGCAACCAAAGCATTGTATTATTATGAATTAGAAAGGCAAATTACAGATAGTATTTTCAATTATGAAAGAGATAAACTATTAGCAAATATGCACAAAGATTATGAATTAGAAAAAAATACTGAAGTAATCAATAAACTCAACCAACACCAAGAAGAACTATATGAGGAAGTAGAAAAACAAATTACTTGGAAAAATATGTTGCTAAGTACATTTGTATTTTTACTAATTATGATGTTCTATTTATGGTATAACAACAGAGAAAAACGCAAAATAAATAAAACTCTTAAAGAACAACAAGCCAAATTATTATCACAATCTGTTAGTTTCAAACGGTTTAATCAGGAGTTACTCGAAAAAAATGCAAGCAAAGAACAACTCTACGAAAAACTTGAACAGTTTAACAGAGAACTCGAACAACGTGTAGCCGAAAAAACCAATGCTTTGGCGGTTACAATGGAAAAATTAGTACAACAAAATCAAGATTTAGTAGATTTTTCCAACATTGTTTCCCATAATTTAAAGTCGCCAGTAGCTAGCTTAAAAGGATTAGTGGATATGCACAAAAGTACAGATTATACAAAAAATCCAGAAATGATAAACATACTTCTCTCGCATATCGAAAAAAGTATGCAAAAATTAGATATAGTAGTATATGACCTAAATGCAGTATTGAATGTACGAGAAAGTATTACAAAAGTATATGAACTTATTGATTTGCAAGAAATTACGTGGGAGGTTATTCATACACGTCTTTCACCAGAATTGTTGAATAGTAATGCTATTTTGGATACCGATTTTATGCCAAATACTTATTTTTTGGGTATAAAGTCTTATGTTGAAAATGTTATCTATCAATTAGTGTCTAATGCTATTAAGTATCGTGATACAAGTAAGCAATTACATATTGTTATTAAAACCTACGAAAGTGGAGAAAACGAAATCTGTTTGTCGGTCAAAGACAACGGGCTTGGTGTGCCAAATCCTGCCAAACTTTTTCAATTTCATCAACGGCAACATATACACATAGAAGGCACAGGGTTAGGTTTATATCTGATAGCAACACAACTAAAAGCAATGAATGGACGTGCAGACGTGGTAAGCAAAGATAGAGATGGAGCTGAATTTTTGATTTATTTTAAAAGGTCGTAAGGAAATATGCTTGGCAATGTTTTATATTTATACGTTGGCAATGGTCGAAGACCTTGACAAACGTATAAATATAAAGCATTGCCCAAATCCAAATTATACGCTTGTCAAGGTCTTCGACCATTGCCAACGTATAGGTCTTCGACTATTGCCAACACATAAATATAAAGCATTGCCAATATCTATTTACGCAATGACTGTTTCAATTTTATAAATTTCTGCTAATTTGTTTACGGTATAATCAATTTCTTCTATAGTATTGTGTTTAGAGAACGAAAACCGTACATTTCCTCTACCTTTTTCGGCTTGAATAGCTGCCAGCACATGCGAGCCAATACTCGAACCACTCGAACAAGCACTACCACCAGAGGCAGCAATTTTATGAATATCTAAATTAAATAGTAACATATCATTATCTTCCGAAGGAGGCAAACTTACGTTTAAGACCGTATAAAGGCTATTTTCCAAATTTCCAGATTCTCCATTGAAAGATATATCTCTAAAAGTTTCTTGTAATCGTTGTTTCATATACGATTTTATGTGCAAAATATGTGCTTGGTGTGCTTGCATTTCAGTTACTGCAATTTCCAATGCTTTTGCTAATCCTATAATACCATAAACATTTTCTGTACCTCCTCGCATATTTCTCTCTTGAGCACCACCTGTGATAAAAGCATTTAGTTTTTTGTCGGCTTGCATATATAAAAACCCTATTCCTTTAGGCCCATGAAATTTGTGTCCTGCACCTGCAATGGCATGCACTTTTATTGTTTGCAAATCTATTGGAAAATGCCCTATAGTTTGCACCGTATCCGAATGAAAATAGGCATTATACGCTTGGCATAACTCACCTATTTTTTGTAGGTCATTCATTGTACCTATTTCGTTATTTCCGTGCATAAGAGAAACCAAAGAATTAGGATTTTTTTGTAAAAGTTGTTCTAATTCTTGAAGGTCAATATTTCCTTTTTTGTCCACAGTTAGTAGGCTTAATTGTATTTTTTTCTGTTTTGCAAGTTCTTCTAAAGTGTGCAAAACTGCATGGTGTTCTATAGGCGAGGTAATGGCGTGTGTAATTTGATAGGTTTGAATGGCACAACGAATAGCAGTATTATCGGCTTCTGTGCCTCCAGATGTAAAAAATATCTCCGCAGGCGAAGTATTTAGCAAAGTGGCTACTTTTCGGCGGGCTTGTTCGATAGCAGCTCGGACTTTGCTTCCAAAACTATGAATAGACGAAGGATTGCCAAAATGTTCTGTCATGTAAGGCAGCATCGCATCAACAACCACTTTGTCTAAAGCTGTTGTAGCGGCATTATCGAGATATATTCGCATAGGTATAAAAAATTGCTTATTGGTCTGCAAATTTAGCCTTTTTTTATCATTTTACAAATAGAGATTTGCCAAAATCATTAGACATTTTTTTTAGTTTGTAGCATACTCTGTACGATTAGACTTTAACCCAATCGTATAGGTTTTACTAATTTTTGATTAATCTCTTTTACCAAATTAGCACCTTCATAAATAAAACCCGTATAAACTTGCACCAAATTAGCACCTGCCTCTAATTTTTCTATAGCATCAGCAGCCGAAAAAATTCCCCCAACGCCAATAATTACTACTTCTTTGCCCAATTTCTGTCGCAAATACCGAATTATCTCTGTCGATTTTTTTGTCAAAGGTTTTCCACTTAGTCCACCTGCACCTATTTTTTCGAGTTCTTCACTACTTGTCTGCAAATTTGTTCTATCTATAGTTGTATTGCTTGCTATTAATCCTTGAATTTTTGTTGTTTGCACTATTTCCACAATATCATCTATTTGTGTCTTGGTCAAATCGGGTGCAATTTTCAATAAAATAGGTTTGGGCTTAGCTTTTTGGTGATTTTTGTCTTGTAAAGTTTGTAATAATTTGGTCAAAGGCTCTTTGTCTTGTAATTCTCGCAAATTTGGGGTATTTGGCGAACTTACATTCACCACAAAATAATCTACCACATCAAACAATTTTTCAAAACAAATTACATAATCTTCTACAGCATTTTCGTTGCTTGTTATTTTATTTTTGCCAATGTTTCCACCAATAATGCTACTTTTTTTGCCATTTTTTTTATATTTTGCTAAAAAGGTAATAGCTTTTTCTACACCTTTGTTATTGAACCCCATTCTATTTATCAAGCCAAAATCTTTTGGCAGGCGAAAAAGTCGAGGCTTGGGATTGCCATCTTGTGGCTTTGGAGTAAGTGTACCAACCTCAATAAACCCAAAACCTAAAGCCTCCATTTCTTCTATATATTCTGCATTTTTATCAAAACCAGCAGCCAAACCAACAGGATTTTTGAAATCTAAACCCATAATTGTTTGTTGCAAACTATCCTCTTTTACTTCATATAAAAATCGTAAAAAACTCTTGGCAAAAGGAATTTTGGCAAAAAATTTGAGCAAATTAACTACAAAATAATGCACTTTTTCGGCATCAAAATAAAATAAAATAGGACGTAGGAATAATTTATACATAAAAAAAATATTTTTTTAGGACAGTGGAAATATTTAGTGTTAAAAATTGTTACAAATCTACTATCTTTCTATTTCTAACATAACAAAAAAGTAGAAAGATTTGCTTTTTTCCTAAAAAATATCGTAATTTGTGAATATCCACTTACGGAATATAAAGTTATAAAACTTTCTATTCCGTAAAACTATTTTTAACGGTTTACGTATATTGTAAACCGTTATTTTATTCTATTAAACCTTGTAGATTTTTTAAATTTGCAAGGTTTACAGTTTTTTTATTAACAACCCTTAAAATTTTACAATTATGGCAGTATCTTATTTCACTGTTGAAGGATTAAATAAACTCAAAGACGAATTACACGATTTAAGAACAAAAGGGAGAGCAGACATTGCACGTCAGATTGCGGAAGCACGGGACAAAGGCGACTTAAGTGAAAATGCCGAATATGACGCAGCAAAAGATGCACAAGGACACTTAGAACATAAGATTTCAAAATTGGAAGAATTGTTAGGCAATGCTCGTATTGTGGACGAAAATACGATTGATGCTTCTAAAGTGGCTATTTTATCGAAAGTCAAAATCAAAAATATGAAAAATAACGCCATTGTGCAATATATGATTGTATCGGAAGAGGAAGCAGACTTAAAAGCAGGTAAAATTTCTATCAAATCTCCAATCGGGCAAGGCTTATTGGGCAAAAAAGTTGGGCAAATTGCAGAAATTATTGTACCAGCAGGCAAAATAGAGTTTCAAGTCGTAGAAATTACCAGAAACTAAGTAGCCAATTACTATAAAAAATGCGTACTTTCCAAGTACGCATTTTTTGTATTTGCAAAACCAATTTTTATAAAAACTTGCTTTTTAGTTCGGCAGTTGGCATACGACAACTTGCTTGTTTACCAAACCAACTATAACGGTTTCGAGATATCCAATCATAGACAAAATCACGCAAAAAACGGGGAAATATCCAAAAAAAGTGCATCAAAACAAATAAGCCTCCCAACTTGGTAGCTACTTTGAGTGCAGCAGTAGATTTTTGTATAATTTTATTATTTTCTAATAAAATAAAAGACGTAAATTCTTGTGTATCTAAGCCGTTTGTTGCTAAGATTTTCTGCCCTATTTCTGATTGTAAAGAGGCAAAACGAAAAATATTTTTGTGGTCATTATCTATCACAAAATTGACCGAACTATTACAAAGATTACAAACCCCATCAAAAAGAATTACATCATGGTAGAACATAAGATTTGGTTTTATTAGTGTTCGTAATTAGCTATATAATGAAAGTTGTGTTATTCGTCTTGTTTGTGTTCGTCTGCCAAATAAACATCCAGCAAGCCGTCTGGTAATTTTACCATAATTTTTTTGGCTTCTTTATCTACTTTTAGCACAAAATGTTCAATAATTGGAATTAAAACTTCTTTGTTTTGATAATCTAATGCCAATAAATTTTGTGCAGGCAAACTATGTACTGTTTTTACCGTACCTAATTCCCCAACTATTTCATCTATTACTAAACAACCGACTAATTCGTGCATATAATATTCATCTTCCTCGAGGTCTTCGAGTTGGTCTTCGGGCAGATATAAGACTGCATTTTTTAGTTTTTTGGCTGCTTCAGAATTTTCAATTCCTTCAAATTTTACAATAACCAAATTTGTGCGAATTTTGATGCTTTCAATAAAATATGGTACTAATTCGCCTTTTTGTTCTACAAAAACGGATTCCATATCTTCATAATCTTCGGGATAATCTACGTCAAGCAAGATTTGCACTTCGCCTTTTAAGCCGTGTGGTTTGATTATTCTGCCCAATTCGTAACATTCGTCTTTTGTCATTTTCTGCTTTTCGTTTATTTTAAAACTTTCTATTGCTTAGAAACGGCTGCGTTTTAGCTTTGCTCCATACATTTGGAGAGTTTTTTCGGTATCTTCGCTTGCCTGTTTCATTTTGTCCCACTGTATTTTTTGTAAATATTGTATTTCGGGTGCTAAAATATTTTGCAAATGTACGGAATCTTTTAATAAAGCTGTTTCGGCAGGGAAAATAAAAAATGCTTTATTTTTTCCCATTGCACCTTTAAATACCCAAGTTGGTACATAACGTAATGCCTTGATTTTGAATTGTTTAGTACATACATTTTTGCTAATATCAATACTTAACATTACTCCTGCATCAGAATAACGCCATTGTTGCGAAGAAAAAAAGTTTCCTAAAGAATATGCTACAATACCCGAATCTAATTTTGCACTTGCTTTGGTTTGGAAATATTCTACGGGTTGTAATACGTGTGGGTGTTCCCCAATAATGATGTCTGCACCTGCTTTTTGGACAAATTCTGCTATCATTTTTTGGTATTCACTTGGTTGTTTGTATTCGTTGCCCCAATGTAAGTTGATAAGTACCAAATCTGCACCTTTTTGTCGTGCTTTTGCGATATTTTTGCGAATCAATGTCGTATCTATGTGATTTACCAAATATTTTTTAGCATTTGCAACAGGAATATTAGAGAATTGTGTGTAGCCAAGAAATGCTATTTTGATTCCTTTGCTCTCTACTATTCGGATAGAATCTCTATCGATGCTATCTTTGTGTGTGCCTATGGCAATAAGTTTGCGTTTGTCAAGTTCTTGTAAAGTCCGTAAAACTCCTTTTTCATTTCTGTCGTAAGAATGGTTATTGGCAGTAAAAAGCACATCAAAACCAATAGATTTTAGGGCATCTGCATAGGCATTTGGCGTATTGAAGGCAGGATAACCTGAATAATCGGTAGTTTCTGCGGACAAAACGGTTTCTAAATTTCCTATGGTAATATCTGCTTTAGACAAATAATTTTTTACGCCTGCATAGACAGGAGTAAAATCATACGTTCCATCGGCAGTTTTTGCATATTGGTATTGTGAGGAATGACACATTAAATCACCAACTGCGGTAATCGTAATACAAATATCTGTGGAATCTTGGCAAGATTTTGTGTTACTTACTGTAGGTTTTTCTACTTTTTGTATGCCAAATAGGCTTTGTAGGAAGGAAAGAAAAAGAATAAAATACATAATAGACGTTATTAAGTTTTGTAGCATAGACTTTAGTAGGGGACGCCTTAGTCTGTGCTTGTAAGTCCTTGATTATCAGTAATTTAAAAGCACAGACTAAGGCGTCCCCGACTAAAGTCTATGCTACATATATTAAAAATATTGCTAATAATAGATGAGTTAAGTCGTTTTGGTAAATACAAAAAAAGTAGAAAGTTTTGCAACTTTCTACTTTTTATAGTTATTTTTTACAAATTACGATTAGTAACGATACATTTCTGATTTGAAAGGACCTTTTACAGATACCCCAATATATTCAGATTGTTCGGTAGAAAGAGAATCTATTTCTGCACCTACTTTTGCTAAGTGTAAATAAGCTACTTTTTCGTCTAAGTGTTTAGGCAAAGTATAAACTTTGTTTTCGTATTTTGTATGGTTTTCCCACAATTCTAATTGAGCCAAAACTTGATTAGTGAAAGATGCCGACATTACAAACGAAGGATGTCCTGTTGCACAACCTAAGTTTACCAAACGACCTTCTGCCAAAATAATCAAATCCTTGCCATCTATAGTGTACATATCTACTTGTGGTTTGATTTCAGATTTTGTATGACCGTAGTTTGTATTTAACCAAGCCATGTCAATTTCTGTATCAAAGTGTCCAATATTACAAACAATAGCTTTGTCTTTCAAAGATTTGAAATGACGGTCTGTTACAATTTTCAAGTTGCCTGTTGCAGTAACAATAATATCTGCAATTTTTACAGCTTCGTCCATTTTGCGAACTTCAAAACCGTCCATTACAGCTTGCAATGCACATATTGGGTCTATTTCTGTAACAATTACTCTTGCACCTGCGTTTTGCAAAGAAGCTGCCGAGCCTTTTCCTACATCTCCGTAACCTGCAATAACTGCTACTTTACCTGCAATCATAATGTCTGTTGCTCTGCGAATAGCATCTACGCAAGACTCACGGCAACCATATTTGTTATCAAATTTAGATTTTGTAACCGAGTCATTTACATTAATTGCTGGTAAAGGCAATTTTCCATTGGTAACTCTTTCGTATAAACGGTGAACTCCTGTAGTAGTTTCTTCGGAAATACCTCTGATACCTGCTACTAATTCTGGATATTTGTCTAATACCAAATTAGTCAAATCACCACCGTCATCTAATATCATATTCAACGGTTTTTGTTCTTCGCCAAAAAATAGAGTTTGTTCTATACACCAATCAAATTCTTCAGCATTTTGTCCTTTCCAAGCATACACAGAGATACCTGCTGCTGCAATAGCTGCTGCTGCGTGGTCTTGTGTAGAGAAAATATTACAAGATGACCATGTAACTTCTGCACCCAACGCCACTAAAGTTTCTATCAATACGGCAGTTTGGATAGTCATGTGCAAACAACCTGCAACTCTTGCACCTTTTAGAGGTTGAGATTTGCCATATTGCTCACGTAATGCCATTAGACCTGGCATTTCTGCTTCTGCCAAACGGATTTCTTTGCGTCCCCACTCCGCTAATTTGATGTCTTTTACTTTGTACTTTACATACGTATCAACCATTTTTTCCACAGTTTTGAATTTTTTAGTTTTCGGTGCAAAGTTAGTAGTTCTTTTTTTAGTAAACTACTATTTAAGAAAAAAAAATGTACTTTTTTTGCCTTAAAATATAAGTTGCTACGTAGTTTAGATTAGGTAATGTAAGTTGTGTAGTAGTATGGAACTACAGTTCCGTACATGATTTATTGCACCAATAAAACACTTTAGACCAAAATAAATAGATTTTTATCTAAAATAGACTTGTTTCTACGACTGTACGTAGCTGGAGCTACGTATTACGCAACTTACATTAGGTAGTAATTTATTTGTAGGAGGTTTTCTGTATCAAAATTTTTAATCTCCTATAAAATTGTATTTTGAAAAATATTGATGCAGGAAACCTATGTTTATATAGTCTTATTTTACTGTTTCTGAAACAAACGTAAGTTGCCAACTTCATATACACATACAAAATTGCCACACTTTTTTTGTGTAAGACTTGGATAATGTAAGTAACTTTCTACTTGACTTAGCAACACAAAATTATAATTTTCTTTTTCTGCTAATGCAAAAAAATCAGAGGCAGTTAAGGTATTTTTATATTGTATGCCATAAACAGTATGCGAAATAAGTTGATAATTGGGATATTGGTTAAAAAAGAAAGTCATTGGTACTATCACACGACTGTTTTTGGGTATTTGACTTGCTATTTTATCGTAATAGTCAGGCATAAAATCACTGCGAAAATTATTGATTATTCGTTGGCTATTGCCAATAATTCCGACAAGCAAATACAAAATTATAAACATTGCTGGAATAAAATTGTATGTAAAAGTAGGTTTTTGGGTATAGGTGGATAAAATATTAGCAATGATTACAAAAATAAAAGGCAAAAACATTACTTGATAAATACCACTTGTGGACTTTGTTATTAACCAAAATGGAAGAATTAGACAAAAAAGATATTGCAAAGCAGGCGACTTTTGTAGATTTTTCTCTTTCCAATAAATAAAAAGGAGAGAACTAAGTAATACTACAGAAACTAATTGTTCGGGAGATTCTACAAAGATTTTAGGAAATAACAGCATTACTTTCACTTTTGCAGCTATTCCAAAGGCATTTACAGTTGCGGGGTCATTGCGAAATTGAAATAGCCATTCTGCCCAAGCATTATTTAAGGCAACATCAATAAAATAAAACGCAGATATAGTGCTTGCAACAGCACCAAAAACAATAGCTAAAACATATTTTCGTTGCATTGCCAAATATAGAAAACCTGCAAAAATATAGATAACGCCATTTAGGTGAGTAAGCAAAGCCAAACCTGCAAAAATAGCTGCGAAGACAACATTTTTACCGTAATTTTTCACAACAATCGTATTGCTATGATTGGTCGTATTTTGAGCTAAGCTAAGAAAGTAAAAAGACATAAAACCTAATGCTGCTAACATAATTTCGGGACGATACTCAAAACTCATAGCACCAAGTAAACTATTGGCAAAAACCAAGACTAAAATCCAACAGAAGGCAAGTGAATTATCTTGTTTGCGATAGTATAAATAAAAGCCGAAAAGTAGAAAACAGAGAGAAAGAAAGCCAAAAACTTGCAGATGATAGGAAGAAACACCAAAAATAGCAAGCAATATTACACCAAACAACAAAAATAATTTGTGTGCTACATAAAGTTGTTCGTCCCATCGTAACAAACCATGAAAAAACTCAGAACGAATATGCCCATCTTTCCACCACCAATAGGCTTGTTCGCCAAACCATGCATCATCACCTGTTGGGTTGCGTTTGTAATAAGTGGCAAGCAATAAGAAGACAAAAAATAATGCTATTTTTTGCAAAACAGAAATAGTATTGTATCGAAACATAAAATAACAATAAGGATTATTATTAAAATTTTACCACTTAAAGACGAAGTTTCACCAAGAACTCCTTAGTGAAACTTCGTCTTTAAGTGGTAAAAAAGTTAGAAATTTTGATGTGGAAAACCTATAATTTTGCAAAGGCTTAAAATCTTGTTTGCAAATAGTAAGGCAACATATCTCTCCAAGTTGTCCAATCGTGTGGCATATCTGCACCCCAAACATCTAATTCGTGTGGAATACCTTTGGCACTCAACAAGGCAGAAAAACGGCGAGAAGCATTAGGAGCTTCGTAGGCACCGCTACCTGTGAGGATATGGATATGTTTTGCAGCACGAAGACGAGGCAAAAAATAATCATCATTAAGGTTGCGTAAATAATGCTCTGGTGAATTGAAATAGCAATCTTCGTCAAAATAGCCATCAGAGTAGGAACTCAAATCATATACGCCACTCATTGCAATCGTACCTGCAAAAACATCAGGACGGCGAAAAAACAAATTGGCTGCGTGCAAAGCACCTAAAGAAGCACCTGTAGTAACAATCGGACTTAAACCTCTTGCGTGGTTGTGAATAAACGGTACAACTTCGTTCATTACATACTCATTAAATTGCTGATGACGAATAGATTTATGACGTGGGTGCATATTTCTATTTAACCAACTTTCAGAATTAATGCTATTGATAGAAAAAACTTTAAATTTGCCTGCATTAATAATCGGTGCTAAAGCATCAATCATCAAAAATCTTTCGTACTCTAAATAGTCGGCTGCTGCGGTTGGCAACATTAACAATGCGGGACCATGATGCCCATAAACAACAATTTCCATTTGTTTGTTTAGCGAAGGACTATGCCATGCGTGAATTTCTCTATTCATTTGACGTATATGTTTTGGTGTATTAGTAAATTATGTTTGTAAACAATACATTTTTTTGCAGATTGACAAATTTTTTTACATATTTTTTCCAACTAATTTTACATACCTTTGTAAAGAGATACTAAAAATTTTACTAATTTTTTATTTACTACACTAATAACAAAGATATGGATTTTTCATTTTCGTGGAGAGAAATAGCTTCTATTTCCTTAATTCTTTTTTCGGTTATCGATATTTTGGGTTCTATTCCCTTGATTATCAATATTAAACAAAAATCAGGCACTATAGAGTCGGCAAAAGCTACTTTGGTGGCAGCTTTTATTATGTTTGTCTTTCTATTTTTAGGGGATAATATTTTGCGACTTTTTGGCATAGATTATAGTTCTTTTGCCATTGCTGGTTCTATGGTTTTATTTCTGTTGGGTATGGAAATGTTATTAGGTATTCATATTTTTAAGAGTGATGCCGAATCCAATTCTATGTCTATTGTTCCTTTGGCTTTTCCTGTCATTGCAGGTGCAGGTACAATGACAACTTTGAGTTCTTTGCGTGCTATGTATTCTTTGCCAAATATTATGGTTGGCATTGTGGTAAATCTTATTTTTGTCTATATTGTTTTACAAAATACAGGTTGGATAGCAAAAAAATTGGGTGCTGGTGGCATCGAAGTATTTAGAAAAGTCTTTGGTATGATACTTTTGGCAATAGCTGTAAAACTATTTAAAGATAATTTGCATTGGTAATCATACTTATAATATACGGTTGTTACACAATTTACTGTAAAAAACTTAAGAAACTGTTTGAATCAACTCCGTAGGAGTGTCATATAAACCCGCAATGGAATTGTCCCACGGAGTTCTTTTATTCTAATTATTTTATATTTTACTACAAATATACCATTCCTACGGAATTAAAAATAAACTCAAACAGTTTCTAAAAATGACACTCATATTGCTTAAAATAAAAATATTTTTTTTCTCCACGCAACCTTTTTTTATAGAATTACATCTTATTAGCGAAACCCCACAAAATCAATCAAGTGTTTGGATTTAAGAAAACATATAAAAACGAAATAGACTTGTTAGCAGATTGTCTTAAAGGCAAACAACAAGCACAAGAGGCTCTGTATCAACAGTTTAGTCCAACTATGTTTGCTACTTGCCTGCGTTATATGGCAGATGAAATGCGAGCAGAAGAAGTGATGGTAGCAGGTTTTTTGAAAGTTTTTACAAATTTGGCAAAATTTAAAAAAGAAGGGAGTTTTGAAGGGTGGATACGAAAAATAATGGTCAATGAAGCACTAACCGAACTGCGAAAACGAAAAATGTATCTCGAACCTTTGGAAAATGCAAAATATCAATATGCAGATATAGACACAGATACAGATTTTGAGGCAGAGGAATTGTTATTGCTAATAGAAAAATTGCCGACAGGTTATCGTACTGTTTTTAATTTGTATGCCATCGAAGGGTATAGCCATAAAGAAATAGCCGAAATGTTGGAAATATCCGAAGGAACTTCCAAATCTCAACTAAATCGTGCAAGAGCCATATTACAAAAACATATTCAACACACAGCTAAACATAACAAAACCTATGAAAACGCCTAAAATAGACCAATTATTTGCAGACAAACTTGCAAAACACCAAATAAAACCTTCGCCACAGGCGTGGGATACCATTAACGAGGCACTGAACAAACGTAAACGCAAACGTATGCTTATCTGGCAAATGGCTGCAGGAATAGCTTTGTGTACTGGAGTGGCTTCTTTGATGTATTTTGGGCAACAAAAAGAAACAGAAAATAAAAATCTGGTGCAAAATTCTAACAAGATAGTACCAAAAATAAGCCAAAATACAACAAATGCAATAAGTAAAGTTGTGGAAATTGCACCAAATAATAGTTCTGTGGCTATCAAAATAAAGAAAGAAAAAGAAAAAGAAAGTTATTTATTTTCAGAGAACAAACAAAAAAATAGTACAAATAATAAAATACAAGTTCTTGAAAATCAAGTAAATAACACTAAAGTTAATGCCAACGAAATTGCAAACACGCAAAATAAAGAAACTGTAACTGATGTGGCAAATACTACAGTACTTGTAACAAAAAATTTGCAAACAACAGAACCAACCACAAAGGTAGATTCTATTGCTACAAATAAAGAGGAGGACGTAATACAAGTAATTGTAAAATTACAAGCAGAAACAACCCCTACAGAAAATATGACCGTAGAAAATAAAGCAAAAAAACGTACTTTTTTGGGCAAAATTTGGAATAAAGTACGAGATGGTGATGCAATTACGTTGCAAGATGTGGGAATTAAAACCGAAAAATTACCTAAATTTTTGCGAAGAAATGAATAAGTTACTACTATTTTAAATAAAAACATTACAAAAAATTACAAACTAAATCTTTAATCTATATGAAAAACAACTTTTTTATGCTTACAGTGTTCATAGCTTTGCTTAGCAATGTAAGCCTTTTTGCTAAAAATTTGGCAGAAAATAACAAATTACAAGCCCCAAAAGATAGTATTATTATCAATTTTGGCAACAATAGTCGCATAGTAGTATATGTAGCTAATGCAACAGACAAAGAAAAATTGAAAACAATGGACATCAATGCCTTGTTGCAAAAAGTAGAATATCGTATTAGTAAATTAGATGGCAATCCTGATAATGTTACCATTGAAGAAAATGGTATGAAAATGCAGGTCTATCGCCAAAACAACGAAAATCGTATCATTGTGGCAGATACAACCAAAAAAAAGACAATATTTGACTTCGATTGGTCGTGTAATGACAATAAAAATAAAAGTTACCCTATGATTAGTTCGTACCTTGATGTAGATTTTGGTTTGAATACGTATATTGGTAATGTAAGTAGCAATAATTTGTATGAACTTTCACCAATTGGTTCGAGGTATATAGCTTTAGGTACAGGAATAAAATACCGTTTGCAGAAAGAAAAGAAATTATATTTGAATGCAGGGGTAGAGTTTGCATGGAATAATTTTATGTTCGAAAACAACAATGTACGAGTATTGAAAGATGACAACCAAACGTATTTTTCGCCAAGTTTGACCACACAAGAAAAATCAAAATTAGTAGCTGCGTACATGAACATACCTATTATGTTGAGTTACAAATCCATGAAAACAGGTTTAGGTATTGCAGTTGGTGGCTATGTTGGATATAGATTAGATAGTTATAATGCTTTTATAGAATCGGGCAAAGATAAACAACAAGCACACTCATCTTTTTATATGAATACAGTACGTCATGGTCTTAGAGTAGCAATAGATGTAAAATATCTTACTTTGTTTTGCAATTATGACACAAGCAATTTGTTTCAAAGTGGCAAAGCACCAGACTTGCAAGTAATTAGCTTTGGGATAAAATTACTTGGTGGTAGTTTGTAAGCTGAAAAGTTTGTTACTGTAAAAGTTCCATTGCCAACGTGAGTGTTAAGATGTAATCTTACAAAAAGATTACATCTTAGCCTACAACACAAAATTTACAGCAGCAATACATAAAAACAAAACAAAAAGCAAGCAAATATAGTTTAGCAATAAAAACTATGTCTAAAATTGCTATTTTTTGGTTTCGTAGAGATTTGCGTTTAGCAGACAATGCGGGTTTGTATTATGCCTTGAAAAGTGGGTTTTCAGTATTGCCTATTTTTATTTTTGATAAAAATATATTGGATAAATTGGAAGATAAAAAAGACAAACGAGTAAATTTTATTTACCAAACCATTACAACACTAAAAAAAGAACTCGAAAACTTAGGAACATCTTTGCACATTGCTTACGGCAATCCAAGCGAAGTTTTTGAAAATTTGGCAGAAAATTATGCTATTTCGACAGTTTATAGCAATCACGACTATGAACCATACGCCCAAGAAAGAGATTCACAAATAGCTAATCTGCTGAAAACCAAGCAAATAGATTTTCATAGTTTCAAAGACCAAACTATTTTTGAAAAAAATGAGGTGCTAAAAGATGATGGCAAACCTTATACCGTTTTTACGCCTTACAGTCGCAAGTGGAAAGCAAAACTCACAGACTATTATTTACAAGCCTATCCAACCGAAAAATATACCCAAAATTTTTACCAAACTCCGCCTTTTGCTATGCTTAGTTTAGCTACTATGGGTTTTGAAAATATACATTTTGCGTTTCCTATTCCTACTGTAGCTGATGAATTGTTGCGTAAATATGCCACGCAACGTGATTTTCCTGCTATCGCAGGTACTTCCCGTCTAAGTGTGCATTTGCGTTTTGGTACGGTAAGCATACGAGAATTGGCAAGACGAGGCAAAAATTTAAGTGAAAATTGGCTTAATGAGTTGATTTGGCGAGATTTTTATATGATGATTTTGTGGCATTTTCCTAAAGTAGTGCATAGTTCTTTTAAGGCAAATTATGATAGAATTGTATGGCGAAATAACGAGCAAGAGTTTGAGGCGTGGTGTACAGGCAACACAGGTTATCCAATTGTAGATGCAGGTATGCGAGAATTGAATGCAACAGGTTTTATGCACAATCGGGTGCGAATGATTGTAGCAAGTTTTTTGGTCAAGCATTTATGGATAGATTGGCGTTGGGGAGAGGCATATTTTGCCGAAAAATTGATAGACTTTGATTTATCAGCCAATAATGGTTCATGGCAATGGGCTGCGAGTTGTGGCTGTGATGCTGTGCCTTATTTCCGTATTTTTAACCCAAGCACACAAACCGAAAAATTTGACAAACAGTTGACATATATCAAAAAATGGATTCCCGAACTTTCTACTTTTGCCTACCCAAAACCTATTGTAGCACATGAATTTGCGAGAGAAAGGGCTTTGCAAAACTATAAAAATTATTTGGGTTCTAATTAGAAAATGGGCAATAAAAATTTAGATACAGAAAACTTAGCTAAAGCACATCTTTATTTGGTTTTTTGCTTTTATTACTTATCTTTGTTTACAAGACACCAATCCAAACATATTTACTATGGCACTCAAAGGCATTACATTCAATAAAGACGCAAAAGGAAATCCAATCAGCGTAACCATCGATTTGACGATACACCAAGCCATTTTTGATAAGTTTTTTAGCGAAGTTCTCTCGCAAAGTGAGCCTACAGAAGTGCTAAATCCTATAAAACCTATCAAAGTAAGTGATGCAATTATGTCAGCTATTAGCACAGCACGTACATTTTTGGGAACCAAGCACGTTACAGGCGGTACAAGCAAAACAGGCATTGATTGTTCGGGACTTAGTTCTACGGCATACAGTGCTGTAGGCATAAAAATTCCACGAAGTTCTGTCGAACAAGCAAAATTTGGCAAACCAATTAAAAAAGAAGAATTACAAGCAGGCGACCTCGTGTTTTTTGCAACAGACGATAGTCGTCCAAATGTAGTAACCCATGTCGGTTTAGTAACTAAAGGTGGTGGACAAGCATTGATGATTCATGCCTCTACTTCGCGTGGCGTGGTAGAAGAACAATTATTTTCTGATTATTATAGCAAAAGGTTTCTACATGCGATGCGTGTAGTTTAATAAAACACGAAAAATAGCAAGATAGTAAGCAAAATATAGTTGCTAAAATATTTTAGCAACTATATTTTTAGTTTTTTTTGAGTGGAGAATCTGGTTCTTTAGCCATTGCATTAAATACCATTTTGTCCATAAAAGATGGAAACCATTTATTAAGAAAAACAGTTAATTTGCCTTGAGTAGTTAAGGTAAGTATTTTTTTGCGACCAATCACTGCACGATAAATATGTGTTGCACATTCTTCGGCAGTCATCATTTTGCTTTCATCTCTGGGAGATTCTCCTTGCGAAGAACCATCTTTTGCTAAAGCACGTTGGCGAATAGCTGAAGCCGTAAAACCAGGGCAGGCAATTAACACATGTACTCCCTCATACAATAATTCTGTTCGTAAAGCCTCCAAAAAGCCTTGCAAAGCAAATTTAGAAGCCGAATAACCTGTTCGTGCAGGCAAACCACGATAACCCGCAATAGACGAAATTCCAACAATAGAGCCTTTAGTTTGCTGAATATATGGCAGACAATATTTGGTAGCATAGACAGCCCCATAAAAATTAATGTCCATCACTTTGCGAATTACTTCTGTATCCAAATCGGCAAATAAAGCACGCATCGAAATACCAGCATTGTTAATCAAAATATCTATTTGCCCAAATTCTTGCACAACTGCTTGTGCCATTCGTTGATTATCTGCTTCTTTGCTTACATCTGCTTGCACACTAAAAACTGTAATTCCTTTGTTTTTTAATTCATTTTCTGCAATTTTTAAGGCTTGTATATCTCTACCCGTAATGGCTATTTTAGCACCTTGTTTTCCAAAAACTTCTGCCAATGCCTTTCCAATTCCTGAACTTCCACCTGTGATAACAACTACTTTATTTTTCATATTTGTATGGTCTAACTTTTTGAGAATAAATTAGCAAATATTTGCTTTTGCAAATGCAAGTTGAATAGGGTTATAAGTAATTTGTCATCTTAAACTTGTGTAATACGCTAAAAAAACGTTACTGTTTAGGTACGTTGGCAAGGGTGCTTTTCGCACCTTGACAAGCGTAACTAAACAGTAACAATTATTCTACAATTTTACGCCAATTACCGCAATATCATCTCTTTGTTCCTCATTTTGCATAAAGTCTGCTAATGCTTTTTGCAATATTTCGCCTTGTTGCGAAACGGATAAATGACCTGTATTTTGCAAAAACTCTTTGAATTTTTTGCTACTAAATTTTTGCATATCAGCACTATTTTGGTCTATCAGTCCGTCTGTGTTCATATACAAATAATCTCCTCTTTGTAAAGTCAATTCTTTGTTTACAAAAGTATTTTCTTTGCGTTTCAAACCACCAATAGACATTCTGTCGCCACGTATTGCTTCTACATTTTGGGTAGATTTTTGGTAATAATATAGAGGTCTTCTTGCACCTGCATACACTATTTTTACGGTATCTCCTTCATAACGAATTTGACAAAGCCCAATATCCATACCATCATCATTTACTTTTTCGTATTGTTTTAGACTTTCACGCACCCGCAAATCTAATGTTTCTAAGATAGTTGCAGGACTGTAAATATGTTTGACATTGATAATTTCACTCAACAAGTGATTTGCTACCATAGACATAAATCCACCAGGTACGCCATGTCCTGTGCAATCTACTACTGCTAAAAATGTAATTGCACCACCCATTTTCTCGGCAACTACCAAATCTTCTACAGGGATATGGTCTAACCAATAAAAATCTCCCGACACAATATCTTTTGGTTTATAAAGAATAAAATGCTCGTCAAAGGCTTCACTCATTTGTTTACTATTAGGCAAAATTGCTTGCTGAATAGTTTGTGCATAACGAATACTGTCTGTGATATGGCGGTTTTTATTGGTAATTACTTGATAAGAATTGATATTAGACATAGCAATCGCAATATAAGAATCTAAGGTCTGTAAAATTTTGACATCAATATCTTTATACGCATTTGAATTATTGCTTTGTACAGTAATTACCCCAATTACTTTGTCATCTACAATCAAAGGCATATAAATCATAGATTTTGGCATAGTATCTTTCCATACAAATTCTGAAGTATGCAGATATTTTTTGTATTCTTTTTCCAAATCTGTAATGAATACTACTTTTCTATGTTTGACACACCAAGCAGAAAATTTGGTATTGTCTGCCAATAATTCTATATGTGATTGTTGTACTTGCGAATCTTTGACAAAATCTGTGAAATCTATCCTTCCTTCGTCATAATTTACTACGCCAACTCCAAAAAAACTTGCGTCCATTAATACCGAAAGATTATCATTTACGGTTTGGATAAGTTCTTTAAAGTCTAAAGTTGCGGTAATATCTTGCCCAATATCACTAATAATTTTGATATTGCTATAGGCGTGTTCTATTTCTATTTTTTGTTTTTCTATTTCTGTTTTCTGTTCTGCCATTCGTTTAGATTGGCGGTACATTAAGATAGCCAGAATCAACATACCAATTCCTAAAAATATGGCAATAATTAGTTCTATTTTTAAGAAAGCATTTTCTTTATTTGCGTCATCTACTTCGTGTTGCATTTCGTTTACTGCCGAATCTTTTTCATACAAAGTATGTTTCATTTTATCGACCATTAGTTGCATTCTACCTTCTGCTTCTTCATACGCTACTTCATTTTTTACTAAAGCATTTTCTAAAGTTCCCAAATAGGTTTTGAGTTCCAATTTTTGTTCAGGCGAAATAGCATTAGATTTGCGAAGTTTTGCACCAATTAAATCCATTTCTTCCCGTATATGCTCACTTTTTTCGATAAGTAATTGTTTTTTAAGTTCTAACTGATTTACTACCCGATTAAAGTCTTCTTCATAATCGTATTGCTGATAGTCGATACTTGCTGTATCTTTGAGAATATCTTCGACATCTTTTTTGATTTGTGGCTCGTATGTTTTGCGTAGATAGATAAATACGTTATTTGATTCTCCGTGTTTGATATAAGAAACTTCTTTTTCTTCTACCACAAAGTTAAAATTTTCGGATTGACTTGCTCCTGTTAGCATAAACAAGCCATTTTTGTCGGTTAGGTGCATAACGCCATTTACAGACACGTGAATATTGGGTTTTGGTTTTTTGTTTTCGTCATAAACCAATACGCTAATAGTTTGCTTATCTATGTTTTGTTTTATATTGTTTTTGTCCGCAGGATTTTTTGGGGTTTCGTTGGAATTTGGTGGGCTATCTTTTTGTGCCTTCAATTCTGCTTTATTGGAGAGTGAAGATAATTTTACCTGTACGTTATTGCCGTCCCAAATACATTCTTCGCTACGTACCAAAGTACCATTGATGATAAAACCTACCGCAGATTGGTCTGCATCTCCATTTAATTTGAAAGAAAAGACTCCTTTAGCATCTGTTGTGGCATTATATACAGAGTTAAGACCGTCTAAAATTATTTTTGCATTTGCTATTCCTTTGCTATTTTTATCCAATAGTTTACCTTTTACAGAGGTAATAATGGTAGAATAAACAGTAATTGTAAGGACTGTTTTGTCGCTGTTTTTTTCCCAACTTTTTACTCGGTATCCTCGTTTATTCACAGTAACAGTTTGAATATCAGATTGGGGATACATAAAAGAGAATGTACCTTGTCTATTGATAGTAAAATCCATTCGTCCATTCAAAATAACTTCAGCATCACCAATAGACTGTCCTTTAGTGTCTATCAGTTTTCCTGTTGCAAGGTGTTGTGCAAAAAGGGGGTTTGTTATCACTACAACAGAAAAGATGACAAGTAGGTATGCGACTATTTTTTTCATATACAACTATTAAACATTGCAAGCTAATAATTTGCAATAACTATTCCAAAAAATTAATCAATCATTTATTCCTAACAAATAGATAGCGTATTTTAGGCTTTTAAATCTGCTAAGGCTTTACTTTCTAAGCTCCGCATCTGGGCTTCTCCTTCCTCTGTTTCATCTTGATAGCCTATCAAATGTAAAATTCCATGAATCATTACTCGGTATAATTCGGTTTCAAAACTAAGCAATAAGTTCTCTGCATTTTCTTTTACTCGGTCTATACTAATATACATATCTCCTTCAATTTCAAAAGAGGTTTCTGAATTGTCAAAAGTAATAATATCGGTATAATAGTCGTGTTGCAAATATTCTACATTTACTTTTCTTAAATGTTCGTCAGAACAGAAAATATAGTTAATGGTTTGGGCTTTCTTTTTATAACTTTCGATAACATCAAAAATCCAAGCCCTGAGTTTAGCTTTGTTTTTTAAGACAAAATTTACGTCTTCGGAAAAAAAATTGACTTGTTTCATACATAAAATTTCATTAAAATAGTGCTACCGTTGCTCAAAAAATCTACCTCATCTGCCAAATTTTTGATAAGGAAAATACCTCTGCCACCTGTCTTAAAGATATTATCAGGGGAAGTAGGGTCGGGCAAGGTATCTGCGTCAAAACCACGTCCTTCGTCATGTACGGTACACGAAATACAACGATTATCAGCTTCTAAACACAAATCTACAATTTTATTTTGGTCATTTTGATTCCCATGAATAATAGCATTGCTTACAGATTCTGTTACAGCAACCATAATATTGCCATAAACGTCATCGTTAAATTTGATTTTATCTCTTGCATTCTCGATAAAACTTTCTACAATACGTATATTTTCGGGTAGAGAAGGAATTTTCAATTTAAAGGAATAACTCATGTGTACAGTCGGTTAAGATGCCTGAAAATATATAAAAAATAGGTAACTTTTTAGGTACGTTGGCAATGGTGCTTTTCGCACCTTGACAAGCGTAACTAAACCACTTTTTTACGCAGGTGCGAAAAGCACCATTGCCAACGTAAAAAATTAAATACCTAAACATTTACAAAAATATTTATTCACAATACATTGCGAAGGTTTGTAGCATAGATGCTATAATCTTTGCTTTAAAACTCTTTACAAGTATTGTATAGAAACTACAAACTACTTGCAAATACGTATTATAGCTATATTAGTTATGTTTCTGAAACCAAAAATACTAAGTTTTTTGATTAGTTCATTTTTTTTTCACTTTTTTACCCATAAAACACCTAATAAAGCCCACTTATAATGAACAAAAAAAATAAAATTCTATTTTAATGCCTTAATTGTAAAAAAGTACATAAAGTTTTATTTAAAATAATATTTTTTCGTAATTGGTAATTGCCTCTGCATTAATTTTTCCATAAATATGGGGAAATAATTCATAGTTTGTAGATTCCTCATAACGCAAAGGGGCAGTAAGTTTTTGGGCATCAATCGTCAATAATAAAATGTCTTTACGACCTTTAAAATAACGGCTACCTGTAGCCGAAACCTGCGATTTGCGACTGCAATGAATAAAACCTTCAGAGTATAACGAATCCGCAACGTAAAATCCCGTTTCTGCTAATTTTGCAAAATCTGTTTGTTGTGCCAAATGAAAAATCATAAGTAAGAATTAGTTTAGATAGAAATTTACAATTAGTGAGTAAAATTGGTATATTTTTGTGTTTTTACAAAAAAATTATAAAAAATTTATTAATTAAATCAAAAGTTTACGAAATTCGCAACAAATTTAACGTATTAAAAATATGCACTTTTTTTTAACAGATATACCTCAACGGACACAAAAGCCACGCGAAGATGGCTTTACAATGGTTATGGACAAAGGTTTGAGCCTGCGAGAAACCGAAGACATGATTGAAACCAGCGGAAATTATATAGATGTGGTAAAACTTGGTTGGGCAACTTCGTATTTTTTCCCAAAACTACAAGAGAAAATAAGTCTCTACAAATCGGCAGGTTTGCCTGTCTATTTTGGTGGAACTTTGTTTGAGGCTTTTATTATTCGCAACCAATTTGAAGACTATTTGCGTCTTTTGGATAAATATGATGTCAATCACGTAGAAGTTTCTGATGGTTCGATAGAGTTGGCACACGACAAAAAATGCGAATATATTGCAACTTTAGCAAAACGTGCAGTAGTATTATCGGAAGTAGGCTCGAAAGATGCCGAAAAAATTAT
>JBIKRY010000014.1:0-27203 GCA_044348925.1 Bernardetiaceae bacterium | reverse complement strand
ACTATTCAGCCGGTTATCACCAAAATGATGACTGCAAATTTTTTTTCTATATCCACAAACATATTCATAAGACAAACATACTAAAAGATAAAAATATAACACTAAAAACTTGTGGGTAATCGATAGGCTTTAGCGGGGCTGCCACCAGCCTGTGATTTTTCTGCCGATACGGAGCAATGCTCTGACATATCAGCATAGAAACAATATTGATTTTTACGAGTGAGTGGTAATTAATTTCCAAATTGTCAAAGAACTTGTGCAAGTCTTTACCTGCAATGTGCCTTCCTTTTAGCTCCCTCTCCTTTGGGGAGGGCTGGGGTGGGGCTTTTTAAAATATTACTACTGCAAAACAGTAGTAATAAGTCATATCAAATCAGTAAGCTAAATTTTCGGTATGTGTCATACACAAAACCATGTCATATTTTTTTATCATCATATCTAAGGCATTTTTTTTATCCATTGCCTCTACTTTATAAGTTGCTATAATTGCCAAAGCCTTTTCTATCACTAATAAAGACTTAGTAGCCCTATTAGTGATGCCTATATTATGCTCACCACCACTAAACAACCTTGCCACACTATTATAAGGCATTTCGCATTGCTCTGCTATTCGCATAGCATCTCCATGCCTTAGTAAGTTGCCAATTTTTACTAATTCGTCAGCAGTATATTTGGTTTCTACAACTTTTTTAGTTTCTTTTGTCTTTTGCATAGATTTAAAATTTTGTTTTTATTTATATGCAAAGTAACGTAGAAAATTTTACTTATACAAGTTTTTGTAGAAAATTTTACTTATTTTATTAAATTTATTTCATGGAAACCATTATAAATAGAATAGCCTTGATAATCAACAAGTTAGATATTAGTGTTCGTAGTTTTGAAAAAAATATTGATGTATCAAATGGCACTATTCAGAAAGCTATTGCCAACAATAAGACAGTAGGTTCTGATGTATTGAATAAAATTTTATGCAATTATCCTGAAATTAGTGCAGAATGGTTAATGCGTGGAGAGGGTAATATGTTATTTGATAGTATAGATATAAATCATTCTAATAATCGTAACATCAATAATACTGGAGATTTTAGTGGTGTTAATGGAGATGTAAATATAACTACTGCCAAAATGGAGCATCATACCTTAGTCGATGAGGTCGTTTTTTTGCGTGGTCAAATAAAGGAAAAAGATAGTTTAATAGGTCGTTTATTAACTAAGCTAAATCTATAAATCTAACAAAAGTACAATTTGTTGTTTTTGAAAGGGGAGGAAAAAAGGGAGGATTGAAGGGAGGATTTGACAAAAAGTAGCTAAGAAAAGTACAATTTCTTGTTTCTGAAAAGGTAACAAATAGGGTAACATTTGACAAAAATTCTTGTAGAAAGAAAGATGATATTCACTTTACATTTAATAACAATATGGGCTTTTTCGACACTTTAAAATTGCCAAGATTTTCGGAAATATATGAAATGGGGTTTCCTGATATTTCAGGGCCTAAAAATATACTTTTCCAATTTACAGATACTCATTTAGAACTTAAAATAGTTCACATTTTCTCATCAATAAAAATAATTATAAAACCTGACGATATAATTGAGATTGGCTTAAATCAAGAAACATATAGGTCAGCTGGGAAAGCCGCTGCTGGTGCTATAATTGGTGGTGTTTTAACTGGTGGTATTGGACTATTAGTGGGTGCAGCATTAGGAGGAAAGCGAAGGAAAGAAGGCGAATTGACATTTATCGTAAATTATAAGGGAAATGAGTGTCAAGTTTTTATAAAGCCAAGTAGCAATATACCCAAAATTTATGCTGAATTAAAACGATTAACAAGTAAACAAACAATTAAACCAGTAGAAGAAAAAGTAGAAATACAAATTAATGAAACTAAGCCAAGTATTGTTAATGATTTGGAAAAATTATATACTTTATTTGAAAAAGGTATTTTGACTAAAGAAGAATTTGAAATTCAAAAGAAAAAAATGCTTGAGTAATTTAAACACCAATATAAAAGCCGTTAAACACCTATTTAATGGCTTTTAGCTATCCATTAACTATCCTTGTTAAGTCTTGTTAATACCAGTAGCCTATCTATACGAAATCCTTGACTTTGATGTGTGGACTTTGTAGCATTTTTTATAAAACTGCCAAATTTTGCTAATTTTGCCTTTTTTATGTAATTAAAATAATATGTGTGGACTTTGCCTTTTTATATGTATAGCTAAAATATAATATTTTATGTAAGTTGCGTAGTAGTACAGAACTCCAGTTCCGTACATGATTTATTGCACCAATAAAGCATAAAATATACTTGTTTCTACGACTGTACGTAGCTGGAGCTACGTACTACGCAACTTACATTAGTTACTTTTGTAATTTATTATTTTATTTACTTTCAACAAGCATTTTATACTTATGAAAAGTTACTATTTATTTTATTTGCTTGCCTTATTTTTTTGTTTGCTGGTAGATTGTCAAGCTCAACAGATACAAGATACTACTTTTTCGTCTTCTGTGCAGGAGGTTTTACATTTGCCTGTGGTAAAAACTACTTCTGTTTCTACAGCTTCCAATATTATTACAGATTCCGAAAAGCAACCCTCGTCTGTTACCACCATTAGCAAACAACAAATACGTACTTGTGGTGGCAGAACTTTGTCAGAAGTGCTAACGATGTATGTGCCAGGGTATTTTGCAGTTGAAGACCAAGATGATGTAATTGCAGGGTTTCGAGGTTTGGCTGCGGATAACAATTCTAAAGTATTGTTGTTGATAAATGGGCAAAATATGAATACTGAATTCTTTTTTGGACCTCCAGACGCTATTTTGAATAGTCCCGATATGGAATATATCGAGAGAATTGAAGTAATTAGAGGACCTGGTTCGGTAACTTTAGGGCAGGGAGCTTTGTTGGGAGTTATCAATATTATTACCTCCGAAGCTAATAATGTAGATGGAAGCACTGCTGGAGGTAGTATGTCTTATGGGGCTAATAATTGGTTGAGTGGCTCGGCATTTCTCAAAACCAATAGCAAAGGACTCAAAAGTTTTTTTTATGCCTCAGGCATACGTTATGAGGGGCAGCCTATGCGAAATGAAGGTTGGATAGCACAACAAGGAAATCAAGGATATAAAGGCGGAAAAGTATTTGATATGGGGCATCATCTCAAAAAAACAGATAATACAACTTTTCAAGGCAATATTCAATACAAAGGTTTTACCGTAAATATTATGCAAATTAATCAACGGAGAGATATTTATAATTTTTTTAGAGATAGAGAAATTCAAGGGCAAAATATATTAAGTCTTAGTTTAGATTATAATTTTAAAATAACTAAAAATATTAGTAATAAAACTAGTTTAACTGCCATCGAAGATAACTACTATATTTGGTCTTTATCAGGAACAACTATGGGAGGCACAGCCGAAAGACGTTATGGTTTCAAAAGTGTATTTAATGTAGATGAATTGTGGAAAAATAACCGTTTGGCATTTGGCGTAGAAAGTCGTTTGTTTCAAATGGGATTAAAAAATAGGGATAATAACAATTATATAGCCAATGTAGTAGGCACTTTTGACCCTAAAACTGCTAATCGAGATTTGACTGCAGTTTATGAACAAGACTTGCGAGTACATAGTTTTTTTATAGAAGATTTTTATAGTATTGGCAAAAAAATAGACTTATTTGCAGCCATACGCTATGATAATCACTCTTTTTGGGGAGGAAATTTTACGCCACGTTTTGGTGCTATTTTTTCGCCATCTAAAAATTGGATTATGCGTGCTTCTTATCAATCGGGCTTTAGAGGTGCAGTTGGATTACATTATGCAGGTGGTTATCGCAGAGATGGTTTTTTGCGAGCAAATAATTATTCCGAAGTTACAGGGGCAAAAATTCCAAACGAAACCAATATCAATAAAGTAGAGCCAGAAAGTATGAATAGTTTTGAATTGGCAGTAACCTACAAACGCAAGGATAAATTAACTGTTAATGGTGTGTTTTTTTATACTTTGGTTAGTAATGTAATTGATGTACGAGTAATTTACAAAGACCCTAAAGAGTTTGTAATGGTCAATATAGGAACAGATATTGCAGGAGATTGGAATGGCTATTGGTATTTCAAAAACACGCCTGGCACTTTTGCACAAGTAGGTACAGAAATAGCTGCAAATTATACCGCAAAAGGCGTACAAATAGGTGGTTCTTATGCACTTACCCAAGTCGCAAATGCAACTGATGAACAAAAAACATTAGCAGGTGCAGCCAATAGTATGTATTTGGCATTAGATACAGAGTCTAAAAATCCGCATTACAAAGCTTTTCCCGAACAAACAATTCGTTTTCATACGATTATCAACCCATTATCAAAATTTACCATTACACTAAATACCTTATGGTATTCGTCATGGTATTCGCCTATTGGAAAAAAAGCAGATGGTGGTTTGGTATTTAATAGTAGCCTTGCTTATGCTTTTTCGGACAAAATTGAGTTGTCTATTATTGGTAAAAATCTTACAGGCGAAAATAATTTGTATCCAATGACAAGCAATGCAGGAGGGCCTGATGTATCTCCAGGTACTCCTGCATGGGAGGCTACAAATATATGGGCAGTTTTACGGTTAAAACTATAAAATGAAGGAAATTAAAATTGCGTTAGAAATAAAAAAAAAATGTTTTTTGATAGATTAGGAGACTACAAATTTTATCCTTACCTTTGCACCGTTTTTAGTGAAGTCATTAAGAATCAACATTTTAACTATTTTTAACGTAAAAATTATTATGAAAAAATATTTGCTTTTATTAACACTTGCTTTGGCAGTCAATTTTACTGCTTGTAAACAAACACCAAAAGAAACTATTAGCACTGCCAATCTTGATGCAGAAGGTGAAATAGATACGCTTACGAAGTATCAAAATAGTTTAGATGAGGCTAATTTTATAAAAGCTACTTGTAATAATTCTGAAAAAGAATTCAAATATATTGACCTTATCATGAATCCAGACCCAAAATACAGAGCATATTATAACCGCCGTAAAGATGGTAATGGCTCGGCTATTTCGTTTTCAAGGGCAACTCATGATGATATGCGTCAAAAAATTCAAATAGTTTTAGGAAATGTAGATGCCGAAACTTTGCAATATCCTTACGAATTCAAATTTGACCCTTCTAATCGTAGCAGAACTGCAAGAGTAGTATATGAAGTAAAAAAATCGGGTGTACCAATAGCCTATTATAGTGATGATAATACTACACAAATTACACTTACAAGCTACAAAGATGGTATTTTGGAAGGTACTTTTAGTGCAAAAGTAGCAAATATTGGCAAAAGAGTAATTGATATTAAAGACGGTAGTTTTAAAATGAAATTAGACAAAATAGAACAATAAGCAATTAAATATTTTTGGGTAACTAAAATTTTGTTTAGTTGCCCAAAAATACTCCAAAATATTTCCCCCAATTATACCCTTCTCCAATAAAACTAAACTAATAAATGAAAGTTGCTTAGTAATTGTATATTTGCCTTTAGGCGAATAGAATGGAAACAAAAAATATAGGTATTCTAAGCTATTTTTTCGCCAATCAAATAATAATCATTAGGCAAATGTGGTATTTTTATGGTTTGCCATCTGTAGTTTGCCCTTGCCTGTTGAAATTCCGCAAAAAAAGCAGTATTATCCAACAAGAAAAAGTTATGCTGATAGCCTATCAAAATATAAGATGGATTTCCAATTTGTTCCAAAAATTTTTTTCGTATTTCGAGAGGGGTTTCACTTAACGACCATAAAGCTACAAATAAGTTAGGTTTTTTTACGTTACTATTATCATATTCATTATGTTGCAAATTAATTTGTGCTGCTTTGTTTACTTTTCCTATATTAATCGTAAAATTTTCGGGCAATAAAGATAAATAAAAATGTTGTAGATGGCTAAAAAGTGGCAAATCAAAAATTGTATATTGACCTTGAAACCCAGCCCTGTAGGTAAGCCTACAAAAACTACCATAACCACCACCAAACTCTACAACATATTGTAACTCATTTAATCGGATAGAAGTATGTGTTAATAATTTTTGTAGAGAATACAAGTGATGAATTAAGTTGGTCGAACTTGACAAATATAGATAATAGGGGGTTGGATTTCCTACACTGTCTTCAGTCAAAAGCTTTTTATCAATAATTTTATTATCCATTAGCAATGTATCTATTTCATGGGTATTGGTATCTCCATAAAACATAGTCATTCTAATAACGTCCCATTGTAAAAAATTAAGGGGATTTTTGTTTGCAATATAGTCTTTTAAAGTTTTTTGAAAAATATTCCATTGTTCGTGAGAACTTATTTCTATTGGTAATTGCTCATTTGCTTGGCGTAGTAAATGAATGGCTTTTTTTTCCTTTTCATTTGGAGAGATGTGTTGGAAATATTGCGTATATAATTTAATTCGCCATTTTATCTTATTTATTAAATTTTCTGTCATTTTATTAGTATTAGTTTGGTTATATCTACAAATATCGAAGTAATTTATTAGCATAAAAATATTTTACACTAATATTTTAGAATTATCCGCAATTTTATCTGCTTATAAAGCTATTTTAAAAATTAATTGCTTTTATATACTAAAACTAAAATAATTTTATAAAAAACAGAACATAAAGATGTCATCTTTTTTTCAAAGATGACATCTTTGGATAAAACCAATTAATTTTTAGTATAAAACGAATATATTTTTCAATCATAGAAAAAAAATTACATTTTTTTTTGCTTTTTACTTGCTTTTATCTACAAAATTAGCTTTATTGTTTTTGATAGTTTATGAACAATAGCCTAAAAATCCAATGACAACTATAAATCAAATGCAAATCAGCAGAACTTTACATATAGAATCTCTTACACCGCATGAATTAGCCGAAAAAAGAGAAATTCTCAAAAGATACCGACATTTATTGACTTCGGCAGCACCAAGACTTAAAGATGGTGATGTAAAATTGATAAAAAAAGCATTTCTAATAGCTCAAGAAGCACACAAAGATGTACGTAGAAAATCGGGAGAACCCTATATTTATCACCCTTTGGAAGTAGCACAAATTTGTGTTGATGAAATAGGATTAGGCACTACGTCTATAGTCTGTGCTTTGTTGCATGATGTGGTAGAAGATACCGAAACCAAATTAGAGGATATTGCAGGGCAATTTGGCGACAAAGTAGCACAAATTATAGACGGACTAACCAAAATAAAGTCTGTAATGGGAAAAGGTGCTTCGGAACAAGCCGAAAATTTTAAGAAATTATTACTTACTATCAGCGAAGACATGCGGGTGGTTTTGGTCAAAATTGCAGACCGACTACACAATATGCGGACGTTGGAAAGTATGACCAAAGAAAAACAACTGAAAATAAAATCAGAAACACAGTCTATTTATGCACCACTTGCACACCGTTTGGGTTTATACACCATTAAATCTGAATTGGAAGACCTCTGTTTGAAGTTTTCAGACCAAAAAGCCTATGATGAAATTGTCTATAAAATAGAACAAACTAAAGCAAGTAGAGATAAATTTATTGCAGATTTTGTAAAACCTATCAAAGAATCTTTAGATAAACAAGGTTTCAAATATACTATCAAAAGCCGAACAAAATCTATTTATTCTATTTGGAATAAAATGAAAAAACAAGGTATTCCTTTTGAGGAGGTATTTGATTTGTTTGCTATTCGTGTGATTGCAGATGTACCTGAAGAGGACGAAAAGCCTGTTTGTTGGCGAATCTACTCTACAATTACAGATTTTTATAAGCCAAGTATTGAAAGATTACGAGATTGGATAAGTGTACCAAAATCAAACGGTTACGAATCTCTGCACACAACTGTAATGAGCAATATTGGACAATGGGTAGAAGTACAAGTCCGTAGCTCAAGAATGGACGATATTGCAGAAAAAGGATTGGCAGCACATTGGAAATACAAAGGTGGCAAATCGGCTGCAAATATCGAACAAGGCATAGAAATGTGGATAGCAAGAGTAAGAGAAACCCTCGAAACGGCAGATACCAATGCTTTAGAATTTGTAGATGAGTTTCGCAGCAACTTGTTTAATGAAGAAGTCTATGTATTTACCCCAAAAGGAGAACTAAAAGTATTGCCACACGGGGCTACAGTTTTAGATTTTGCCTTTGATATTCATACAGAAGTTGGGGCAAAATGCTTAGGAGCAAAGGTAAATAATGTGTTGGTGCCACTCAACCACAAAGTAAAAAATGGCGACCAAGTAGAAATTCTTACTTCGACCAAAATAAAAGCAAACGAGGGCTGGTTAAAATATCTTACTACCTCCAAAGCAAAAAATAAAATCAAGGTTTATCTCAAAGAAGACCAAAAACAGCAAACCGCAGACGGCAAAGAAATTGTATTGCGAAAATTAAAACAACTAAAAATAGACTATTCCAACGAAATTTTAGCACAATTAACAGAGTTTTTTGCTTGCAAAACAGAACCTGATTTCCTGATAAAATTAGGAAAAGGGCAGATAGACCATACCGAAATCAAAAAATATTTTGAGTATAAAGAAATGCAGGAGGAACAAGACCGTACAAAAGTACGTGCTGGTGATGCAAAACAATTTAAAGAACAATTTAAGCAATTTAAAGAAACAGGTTCTGATGAATTGGTAATTGGCGAGGATAATGATAAGGTAGAATATAGTTTGGCTCCTTGTTGTAACCCAATCCCTGGAGATGAAATTTTTGGTTTTACTACAGTGAGTCGTGGTATAAAAATTCATCGAACAAGTTGTCCTAATGCAGTAGATATTATGGCTTCGTTTGGTAATAGAATTATTAAAGCAAGATGGGCTTCGGACAAAACAGAAGCCTTTGAAATTAATCTAAAAGTAATTGGAACAGACCGCAAAGGCATTGTAAATGATGTTACAAGATTACTTTCTAATATGTTGCAAATTAATATTACTGCAATTTCGTTTGAAGGACACAATGGCGTATTTGAAGGCAATATTTCTCTGGGCGTAAAAGATACCAAACAAGTAGATGACATTATCCATAAATTGAATGACATAGACGGGGTGGTAAATGTGTTACGATATGATTATTAATTTATCTATTAAGCATAATTTATTTCATATTACTTTAGCCCCAAAACAATGGACAGGATTTTAATCATATAAAAAACCATACAAGATATTTAACTAATCTTGTTATGGTTTTGTGCCTTTGTCTGAAAATAGTGTTGATGCTTTAAGAACAGACTCTCTGTATGATATTTCTTTTCAAAATCACGAATGGGATAAATCATTGCCTAAATGTGAAATGTAGGAAGATAGTTTGCATGGATTAGAAAGTGGTGCTTTGTGTTCAGTTTTTCTTCTGTTCGTCTGATGCACCGTTTTATGGTTGTAATTGGAAGTGGAAATATACGGTAAAAGAAACTCCTGAAAGATAAAAAACTTTGGAAGGAAATACAAAGCAAATTTTCGGAAAACAGGAAGAATAAATTTTGCCTAAAACAGACGAAATAACTTTATCAACTTTGCAAAGACCCAAAAATATGGAAAAACAAAAGCCTATTTTATTTAATGAAAATCCGCCACCAAAAAATATAGATGGTTTGTACGGTTATGTAATCCATAATGAAGAAAAAATATGTGGTTTTTTTGGGAAATATTTTTTTTTGAGCAATGGCAAAAAATGTGAAATTCAAGAGGAACAAAATCCAAATATTATATACCCATACAGCGAAAATGCCTATCAAGCATCTAAATTTGAAAATATAAATATTCGCCAACAATTTCAAAATATTGATTTTAAAGATGCTATATATTTGGCTTGGAAACTAAAAAATCATATCAGAATGGATTGGGAAAGCGTAAAAACGCAAAGAATGAAATCTATTCTTACCCAAAAATTTCAAAACCCAACCTTGAAAACCCTTTTAGAAGAAACCCAAAATAAGTATTTGGAAGAAACTAATCATTGGAAAGATACTTTTTGGGGGGTTTGTGATGGTATTGGCGAAAATATACTTGGTAAAATTTTGATGGAAATTAGAGAAGAAAACCGACATAAAATAATGCTTTAACAACTAAAAAAAGACTAAATCTGTTTTAGAAAATAAGCAAAAAAACTTTATAGCAATCAAAATAGCAGATAACAGCAAATACACAACAAGTATTTTCAAAATAAATCATTGATAATCAAGTAGTTAGTAACAAAAAATAAAACACTATTTCCTTTGCAAATACCTATATTGGTGGCTAAAAAAGTAAATAATTAACCGATAATACTTTTTCAGTACAAATATTTGGTTTCCAATTATTCATAAACTCTATTATCCAATAAATTTTTCTTTTTACTTATTTCAATAAAAACAACTAAAAAAATGCAAAACTTCAAAGACAGATTAGACGCAGGTAAAAAATTAGCAACTGCACTAACAATATATAAAAATAATGCCGAAACTTTGGTTATTGGTGTTGTACGTGGCGGTTTAATAGTAGCAAATGAAGTCGCAAAATATTTAGAATTACCATTAGATTTTATTATTGTCCGAAAAATTGGTTGCCCCGATAATAGAGAATTAGGGGCAGGTGCAATCACATCAACAGGAGAAGTGATATTTAAAGAAAGTATTTTGGCAAAAAAGCAACTAACCCCACAAGATTTTACAGAAATTATAGCAGAAGAATTGAAAGAATTAAAAAGACGCAATGACAGATTTAGGGAATATAAAACCGAACAAAGTATGGAAGGAAAAACAATCATAGTAGTTGATGACGGAATAGCAGTAGGCGTAACTTTAAAGGCGGTAATTATGAGTTTGAAAAAGCAACGTCCTAAAAAAATAATTTTGGCTGTGCCAATATCAAGCCCAAATGGAAAAGAGTATTTGGAAGCAGAAGTTAGCGAAATCATTAGTTTTTTACCTTTCCAATCTTTCAGAGATGTGGAAGATTTTTACGAAATTTTTGGTGATACAACAGATGCAGAAGTAGAAATTATTTTGAAAAGCAATCAATCTTAGCTAAATTAAAAAATTACGCACAACATTGATTTGCCAAAAGTAAAGCAGAGATGCTTGATGGAATTTTAGTAGTAAATTGAACTTTTGTCCTTTTAATCTCCTTCTTACTAAATACTTTTATGTTAGTTCTTCTTGTGCAAACCTAATAAAATAATTAAAATAAAAAATATGCTAAATAAAGTTTTTTCAATAACAGGAAACAAAATTTCAACATTTATAACTGACGAGGAATCATTAAAATTTTCTTCCTCAACACATAACACTGTCGCCGAGTTTAAAGAAGCATTTGCTAAAAAATTATCATTGGCAACAAAATTTGAAATAAAATACAGTTCTATAAAATCAATCAAAAAAGAAGATAACGACAAAGACATTTTGATATTTTATAAAACTTCAATTGGTATTCCAACAAACTGTGAATTTTCGTTTTCAGACCCAGATGATTATGAAATATTTTTTAATTTTTTAGAGAAAGAAAAATATTTTTCAAAACAACACGAAACATTAACACCAATCAAAGCAAACACCAATTATTTAATCGGACTTTTGGCGACAATTGCCTTTACAATTTTTGCTTATTACCAAGCAGTTGAAATCACAAATGGAACTATTGAGGAAACTCACAGTCGTAAAACAAAGCTTTTTTATAATGTGATTAAACTTCTTGGCGACAAAGGTGTTATTGTAGTTGGAACTTTAATAGCAGCTTATTTAGTGTATAATATTTGGCAACGATTTTCGAATCCACCAAATCAAACAAAATTTTTGCCACCAAGTTCATAAGACAAGCACCCTAAAGGAAGAACATTGAAAATTGTTTAATTAACGTGAATTACGGATTAAAATATTGATAATCAATAAGTTACAAGTAAAATATATCATAAATCTAAGTTGTGTAACAACAGGATATTTGCCTTCAGGTGGCTGCTTAAGCGAATGAAATGTAATTATAAAAACAAATTTAGTTACAAATTCACAAGTTTTCAGAAATAATTGCTATTTATGTTTCAATTTACCTGCCTCGTTTGCTTAGGTAACTTCGCCTAAAGGCAAATATCCCCTTTACATTAGTAGGATTTTAATTCGTAGTTCATGTTATTTTAAATAAAATAATTAGGATAGTAGTAGTTGCTATATAATTTCGCCCTTTACAAATATTTTTCTGATACTTACATTTTAAAAAACAAACACTGTAAATGTAATAAAAGTAATTATCTTTGTATATCATTCACGTAAACTCAAAATAAAATGATTATTGCCAATCCTATTTATGATGTGGTATTCAAAAGATTAATGGAGAATGAGAAAGTGGCTAAATTTTTCATTAGTACACTTTTAGAGCAGACAGTTGAAACTATTGAGATAAAACCACAAGAATACACGTATAAAGGTGAATTAGAAACTGCTAAAGGTATTCAAGATGCAGAAGAACGAATAAGAGAAAGATTTTCTATTTGGGTCTATCGTCTTGATTTTATTGCCACTATCAAAACAGATACAGGCGAATATAAAAAAGTCTTGATAGAAATTCAAAAAGCAAAAAATCCTATTGATTTGATGCGTTTTAGAAATTATTTGGCAGAACAGTATAAAAAAGAGGATAAAATTAATAAAAAAAATGTTATTTTGCCCATTACAACCATTTATATTTTAGGATTTAAACTACCTGAAATAGAAAGTCCTTGTATTAGCGTAGCACGTAATTACATAGACCTTATCAACAAAACTACTTTATCGCAAAAAAGTGAGTTTGTAGAAAAATTGACTCATGATTGTTTTGTGGTGCAGGTAGATAGAATCACAGACCGTTATCAAACACAATTAGACAAACTATTGAGTGTATTTGAACAACGTAATTTTACAGATGACAAAGAAATTACCAAAGATTTTGCTCACGAACTCGACATGGAGGAGTTAAAAACAATGACAGATATTTTGCATTATGTAGGCACAGATCCCAAAGAACGTAAACAGATAGAAATAGAACAAGAGGCTCGAAGGACTATTGATGCCATGTTAGATGATTACCAAGAAAAATTAGCAGAAAGAGATAAAGCCTTGCACGAAAAAGACCAAGCCTTGCACGAAAAAAATCAAGCCTTGCACGAAAAAGATAGACTAATAGAGGAACTTTTGCGGAAACTAAACGAGCAGAAAAAGTAAAAAAAGCAACCAATCTAATTTTAGTACAAAAATTTAATAACATTGGTTCTATTAAATTTTTGTACTAAAAACCTGCTACCTTGCAAAACTCTATTCATTATCTACTTATAAGCCACAATCTCGCAAAACTTCTTGAATCAAATTACTTTCATAACCTTTACTACTTAAATAAGTATATAATTTTTGTTTATCTTGTAAAGTTCGTAATTGTTCTTGTGCTATTTTTTTCTGGGCAAGTAGTGTCAGCTTTTCATAATATTCCTCTGTATCTATACTTTCTAATGCTTTTTGAATACAATAGGTAGAAATATTGCGTTGTTGTAATTCGTACCGAATTTTGATTTTTCCCCAATCTTTTACCCTAAATTTTCCACCTGCGTATGCAATCGCAAATCGTTGTTCATTCAAAAAATTTTCTTCAATCAACCTACTAATTACCTCCTCTATTTCCTCCGCTGTTAAAGCAAAAGTATGTAATTTTTCTCGTACTTCTTGATGACATCTTTCTTGATAGGCACAGAAAGATGCTATTTTCAAAAAAGCCTGCTGTGTAGTATATGCTTGCATATAAATTTAGTTTGTTTTTATTAATCTATTATTTTTATACGATTGTCAAGGTCTTCGACCATTGCCAACGTATTTTTATACGATTGTCAATGGTCGAAGACCTTGACAATCGTATAAAAATAGTAGAACCTAAAAAGTTACGTATTTTTAAATAAAACGACCTTTACGTACAATAATATCAGAACCCTCTGCCAAAAGCACAGAACTTGGTGTTTGCATTACTTCTGCAAAAACATTTCCATAAAGTGTTTCAATATTACATCTAATTTTATAATCATTTACTTCAAATATTTTCCATTTTGGGTGTTCTACTTGGTATTCTGCGGTTTTTGTTTCATTCCATTTGGTGTAGCCCCAATAATGTTCGGTAATAAATTCAGCTTCGCTATTGCTTTGCATTTCTGTAGCTTTGCTATTGGCTTTTACAGATAATTCATTCCATTCGCCTTGATATTTCCAATGATATGCTACGCTAAGTTGTTGATTATCAAGTATTTTTATTTCGTGTTTCATTGGCATTGTGCTGTATGGTTCTCGATATAAAATATTAGCAGTCCACGCAATTGTAGGCAATGGTACTATTTCTCGGACAAATACTACGCCTCTTTTCCATTGTCCATTGTCTTTATATCGTACATAAAAACGCAAATTTACTTCTTCAAAATTTTGGTGGAATGGAATAGAAATCCCTAATACTTTTGTATTTTTGAACAAAAAGCCAACTAAACTTACATAGGTTTGTTGATTCCAAAAATCTATTTCTACACGAGGAGGCAAATATTTTTGTAGTATTTTGGGGTCAATCACATAATTAGCCATAATTAAATGTTGCCACTTGGCAGTTAAAAATATTTTTTCCATAGTTATTCTAATTTTTGGTAAAAGTAAAGTTCATAGTTGGGATAAATGTTGGGGTAAAGTATTCTTGCCAAATCTTTTAAGACTATATCAGGTCTAATAACACCATATTCATAAAATTCGTTACCACCACCTTCACCAACTCTTTTGTTGCAATTATAGACTTGTTTTTTCTGCACAGCCAAAAAATTTGCAAACCTATTGTCGCTGGCTATCAACTCTTGCAAGGAGGTAAATGCCCCTGTATTTACCCAAATTGTTGTTTTTTGTGCTTTTGCAATTACTTCTTCTATACTTATTTGCAAACTTCCCACGCCTTCGGTTGTTTGCCAAGCATATTCTGCTCCTGCATCTTGCCAAATAGTGGCAGCAAAACTTTTGCCTGCGGGCATATACCAAATATTTCCGTAGGGAATAGTGCCAAAGATAGTGGGCTTTTGTTGAGCAGGCATATTTTTTGTCGTTGCAGCAATTTCTTTTTTGGTAGTTTGGTAATTATTTTCTACGTCTGCAAAAAACTTGCTTGCAATTTCCTCTTTATTGAAAAATACCGCAACTAATTTTATCCATTCGGCACGTCCTAAAGGAGAATTTTCTAAATATTCGGTATTTACAATTACTTTTTGCCCTAATTTGGTTAATTTTTCATAGTCTTTTTCGCTATATGTCATAATAGCATTAGCTTCTAATTGAATAATAGTTTCGGTATTGGTTACGCCATTTTGTCCACCAACTTCTTGTATTTTGCCATTTTTTACCTGATTTTGTAGGCTTTTGAGGCTCGAATACTTGCTATCTGCAAAGCCAACAATTTTGTCTATTTCGCCTATTTCGTCTAACATAGGTGCATAGGTGGTAGAAAGACAGACGATAGATTGTAGAGGAATTTCTATAGGAATAGCATTGGCAGGCAGATTTTTTGGTTTTGGAGTACCTCTTTCTATCAACGCATATTCTATGACTTGTTTGTTTGCAAATCCACTCTCTAAGATACGCACCAATTTATAGTCTGGATAATAATCTACTGTAAAGCCTTTTGCATATCCAATTTCTAATTTTTTTATAACTTTGGAATTATTTGTATCTTCTTTACTAACTTTTGTGCAAGACTGCAATAATAAAAAAGTGTAAAAAAACAGGAAAATAGTAGTAAGACGCATAAAAAAGTTTTTAAGTAAGCACAAATGACTAAAATTATTTTGAGAAAACCATACATAGCAAGTAAAAATTGCCACTTACTTTTTAGAGATTTTTAGGCTATTATTAAACCTTTGCCACACTTTGTTATCTTATGTTTGTATTTCACTTAAACAAATATAGATATGCAAGCAAAATTTTTGTTATCCGCAATTTTCGTATTATGTGTTAGTTTTTTTGCGTTGGCAGGTCAAAATGATGACCACAAAGACAAAGGCAAAAGACGACACAACAAAGAACTTCGCCAAGAAATTAAGGCATACATAGATAAAAATGTCTATCCTGTTTTGTTGGAACAACGTAGCAAATTGGAAAGCAAAATTACGTTACAAGACCGTCAAAAATTAGAGGAACTTCGCAAACAATTAGCAACTTTGCAAGAACAAACAAAATCTTTTCAAAAGAATTTGCCTAAAAACAGAAAAGAAGAAATGACAGACGAACAACGTACACAAAGAAAGGAGTTTCATAGCCAAAAAAAAGCTATTATGCAAAGTAGTAAAGAAATTGCCAAAAATTATCAAGCTGATATAGACCAAGTGCTTAGTCCTATACAAGCACAAAAAGAACAATGGAAACAAGATATTAAGGCTATTTGTGAAAAATATTCGACACAAAACCCTGATACTACGCATAAACACAAACATGGACATAGACACAAAGAGTTTAAAAAAATGGCAAAAGAACAGTTTAAAGAAATGAAACCTGCTATGTTTTTGTTGATGGAAAGTGCTGGAAATCAAGCTATTACAACTATTCCAACAGAAATAGAAAAAAATGAAGATAGCAAAGTTTTTCCAAATCCGTCTGCTACACAAACTACGATTGAATTTAAAGTAAAAGAGGCAGGGAATGTACAAATTGTTTTGATAGACGCACAAGGTAATGTACTAAAAAGTATTTTGAATGAAAACAAAGAAAAAGGGACTTATAAACAAAGCATAGATTTGTCGGGCTTGCGTCAAGGTACGTATTTCTACAAAATATCTATGCCAAATAAAACTGAAACAAATAAAATAGTGGTTGAATAAAAGTATTTATGTGGAGTTGGGCGTGGACAATGCAATAGACAAAGATTGTAATAAAAAACAGAAAGCAAGTCAAAATAAGGCTTGCTTTTTTTCTTTTTCGTATCTTTGTGATAGCAAATGAAGTAATTTTCAAAAAAAGATTTTAACATGCCAAGTGCAAAATATTAAGTTAGTTATTTTTACAAAGTTCAAAATAACTAACTTAATATTTTGCAATGTAATTTATTTATTTTTCAACTCTTTTGCAGCTATTTCTTTTGTCCATTTTACTTCGCCATTATGCGAAATAATAGAAATTTTTAATACCCTTTCTTTGGCTGTTCCTGTAATTTCCATTAGAGCAAAATTTTGTTCAACTACTACAGTATTTGGTATCAAGTTGGTATTTTTTTCTTCGGGTTGTGGTGCATATACGCCAGAAGTTAGTGAGGAGGAAGTCAAATCATATAGAGGATAGACTTTATCATTTTCTTGTAAAGCCGACAAAGAAGTATGATGACGGTCGCCAGTCAAGAAAAATACGCCTCTTGCATTACTTTCGCGTATTCTTGTGATTAATCTTTGTCTTTCTTCAGGACAAGTAGCATAGTTTTCATAGACTGCAGCCGCATTAATTACTTGCACCCCACAAACCAAAAATTTGAAACTTGCTTTGCTACTCGAAATAGCATCTGCAATCCATTCTATTTGTTGGTCGCCTAATAATTTTTTTTCTATATCATCTCTATCTTGTGGTGTTTTGAAATAACGGTCATCTAACAAAAAAAATTCTATATCTCCCCACTGTACACGAGTACAAATTCCTTTGCCGTCTGTTGGCACGCCATAAGTAGGATTTGCCCAGAAATTCTTAAAAATTTCGGTACTAATATCTTTATAGACAAAAGACCTGTCGGAGTCGTTGGGTCCAAAATCGTGGTCGTCCCATGTTGCATAATGATGTATCGAGCCTAATAACGGTTGTAATTCGGGCAGAGAACGGGAATGTGTATAACGGTATAACATACCAGCTTTTGAATCATAATCAGGTTCTCTTAAATAGGTATTATCTCCGCCCCAAATCATAAATTCAGGTTTTTGCTTGGCAATAGTTTCAAAAATATGAAAATTACTTCCGTATGGCTCTCCTTTTCGGTCAAGTGGTGGGTCATTTACATATAAACACGAGCCAAATACAAATTTAATTGGTGGTGGCTCTGTTCTCCATTGCCATAAAACTTGAGTTTGAAATTCTAAAGGATATGGTCTTTCTACTTTTTTTCCGTTGATAAACAAGGAATATTCATATTTTGTGCCTACAGTCAATAAATCAGCAGTGAGGTGTGCTGTAAAACCTTCCGATTTTTTGGTGAGATATTTTTCGGTTTTTGCTTTTGTTTCAGGTTTTCCTTTTTCCCAAAATTCAAAATATACCGTTGCCTCAGTTTTTGTTTGTACCCAAAGCATTACTTCACGCATAGCAGAATAGCCTACCATAGGACCAGATTGTAGTAAGGTATTACTACTATTGGCAACATTATTTGTTTGGGCTTGGATATTCCCAAAAATTCCAAATAAACAAAAATAAAAGAAAAAAAAATAGTGTTTCATGATTTTAAAGATTTATAGATAATGTAATTATTAAAGTAAGTTGTGTAGTAAGTTAGATGAACTATATGACAACAGAAACGTAAAAGATATAGTACATAATATACGTTGCGTAGTATTGCTTAGCTCCAGCTACGCAACGAAATGTGCAATTTTTTAGACTTATTTCCTATAAAAATAATGGGTTTGCTAGAAAAAACTTAGTTGTACTAACAAGCCTGTGCGTAGCTGAAGCTACACACTACTTATTTTAGGTCTATTTCTAAGCCACAAGATGCTTAACTTCCCAATTCTTTTGCACGTTGCAATGCTTGTTGCAAGCCTTTCTCGATATTGGTATCTATGCCAAAATGGTTAAATGTTTTGATAGCTGCTTCGGTTGTTCCACCTTTGGAGGCTACTTTTGCTATCCAATCTTTGCAACTCAAGGTATGAATACTTTGTAAATGGACTGCCCCCATAAATGTCTGCTCGACCAATAATTCGGCTTCGGTTGTCGTAAAACCCATTTTTCGTGCTGTATTCATCATGGCATCCATAAAATAATAGACGTAGGCAGGTCCACTACCAGAAATAGCGGTTACTGCATCTAATTTGTTTTCGTCTTCAAAGTAAATAGATTTTCCTGTGGTATTTAGCAAATTTTGCACCATAAACAGTTCTTCTCTTGTTACTTGTTGGGCAGCCGTAAAGCCTGTAATGCCCATACCTATTTGGGCAGGTAGATTAGGCATTGCACGAATTATCCTTGCTTGTGGTAATGCGTCTTCTAATCTTTGCATCGTAACCCCCGCCATAATGCTTAAAACCAACTGTTTTGCTTTTAAATATGGCAATACAGTAGGGTGCAATAAGGCTGCATCTTGAGGTTTAATTGCCAAAATAATTAGATTCATTTCATAAATATAACTACTTGGTTGCGAAAAACTATTTTCAAATCCTTGCGACTTAAAATATTCTACTTTTTTAGGCTGGTGGTCCAAAATATAGAGATTTTCTTTGGCAACGGTATGATTGGCAGTAAAACTATCTGCGTAGGTCTTGCCCATATTGCCACCTCCAATAATAAGAATTTTCATAAGAATTACTTGTTTTCTAAAATAATAGTACCCAATAATCAAACAAAACTACAAAAAATAATCAAAGTTGTTAGCAATAGAAATATTATTTCTTAAAATAGAGTTATAAATAGTTATAAATAGCTTTAAATTGTTGATTAGCAATTATTTAGATAACAAATAGTAAAGTATATGTTACATAGTTTGATAAAGTATATGGTGTAAAAAAATTAAGCAATAAAACTTTTATAGATAATTGTGTAATCATTGTTTATTTTTTTTATGTTTGTAAAATAGATACTTTTTTTATGAGCAGGATTCTTATTGTCGACGACGAAAAACATATCATTCAACATATTAGCAGTATGCTGAAAAATTTTGGCTATGAATTTGGCTTTATTGCTAAACCAGAATTACTTTTTCAACGTCTTGAAACAGAAACTTTTGATTTGGTGCTTCTCGATATCCATATGTCAGGTAATAACGGTTTAGAATTGCTACACCTTATCAAAACACATATAAAACTAAACTATATAGATGTAATTATGATTACAGGCGAAACTGATGATAATATTTTGGCAAAATCATTGGAACTTGGTGCAGCAGATTATGTACGAAAACCAATACGCGAAGTAATTTTAAAAGCCCGAATCCGAAATGTATTAGAAAGACAAAGACTCATGCGAGAAATTAGCCAACAAAATGCTGCCCTCGCACAACAACAACAAGAAATTAGCACACAAAAAGACATTGCACAAAAGGCAGTAAATAACCTAAAATCAAGTTTAAATTATGCCTATCGAATACAAAATATTATGTTGCCTGAAACAACATTTTTCAAAAAATTACTACCCGAATCTTTTATTTTATTCAAGCCTCGTGATATTGTTTCTGGAGATTTTTATTGGATAGCACAAAAAAATAATAAAATTATGGTTGTAGTAGCCGATTGCACTGGTCATGGTGTTCCTGGGGCATTTATGAGTATGATAGGATTAGAACAACTTACAGAAATAGTAGAAATAGAAAGCGTAGAAGAACCTCATTTGATTTTAGAAGCTCTGCATAATGGCATAAAAAAAATATTACGACAAGAGAAAACCTCTAACCGAGATGGAATGGATATTTCTATTTGTGTAATAGATAAGGCATCAATGATTTTGGAATTTGCAGGGGCAAAACAACCTTTGGCTTTTATCCAAACCGGCGAAGGCTGCCCTCAAATTGCAGAACTTACAACCATACGTGGTGCTATTTTGCCTGTAGGTGGTGTACAAATAGAGGATAGTAGAATTTTTGTGAAACATTCTATTTTATTAGCCCAAAATACAAAGATACGAAATTCTATCTTTTATATGCACTCTGATGGCTATCAAGACCAATTTGGAGGAGAAAATGACAGAAAATTTACCCCAAAACGACTAAGAGAATTATTGTTTGCAATACACCAAAAACCAATGGAAGAACAACAACAAATCTTAAATGAAAATATAGATGTTTGGATAAATGGTGGGCAGCAATTAGATGATATATTAGTGATGGGTTTCAAAATAGATGAAAATGTTTTCCAATATTGGAAAAAAGATAATTAAATTATAAATTTATGCTATAAATTTTCATAAAGTCTATTTTAAAAGATATTTAATTAGTTTTTATAAATCATTACGATATTCATAATATGTTGCATTTAAAATTACCAACTGACCCTCGTTGGGTAAATATTGCCGAAAAAAATATTGCTGATATTCTTACAGACCACGCCTATTGCGAACAAAAAGCAGCCTCGTCTTGTATCACACTGATTGTAGAAAATGTAGAAAAAGAGAAACTCGTAGAGGTACTTACGCCTGTAGTGGCAGAAGAATGGAGTCATTTTGAAAGAGTATTAGCAGAAATAAAAAAACGTAATTATACATTGGGAAAACCCCGAAAAGATATGTATGTGCTGGAATTGCAGAAATTTATCCAAAAAGGTGGCTCACATAACGACAGATTATTAGACAAATTATTGGTAAATGCCTTGATAGAAGCACGAAGCTGTGAAAGATTCAAATTGTTATGGCAATATATTGCAGATGCAGAACTTAGCAAGTTTTATTATGAATTGATGATTTCTGAAGCAGCTCATTATGTTAATTTTATTGATTTGGCAAAAACCTATCACCCAGAAGAAAAAGTAGAAAAAAGATGGGAGTTTTTTTTGGAGGTAGAACACAAAATTATAGACAATTTGGAATGGCGAGGAGATAGAATGCACTAAAACCTTACAAATTAAGTTTCTATGTTACTACTTATATAAGATACACTTTAGCATCAAAATTTAAAAGAATACTAAAGTGTACTTATTTCAGAAAATATTATTGCATAGCCAGCAAAATATCTGCCACTTTCTCAAATACTTCTTTAGAATGTGTTGGAAAATTAGCTATTCGCATTTGCGTATCTTTAAATTTACCATAACCTGTTCCAATAATAATGTTTTCTTTTTCGCATTTGCTAATAAACTCTTTGATATCTTGAGCAGTTCCTTCGGCTACTAAAACCGTTTGCGACCTAAATTTTGGTTCTACGGCAGCCTTAAATTTATGATGCTTATCCAAAATTTGATAAATTAATGCAGCTTTATAAGCCGTTTCTTTGCGAATAACCTCTATGGTCTTGTAGTTCATATCTTCAGCTACTTTTCCTAAAAGATAAATTCCAAGCATATTTGGGGTTTCTGGGGTTTCATTTTTTGCAATATTAGCAAGTAAAGTTGGAATAGTATGATAAGTTCCTATTATTTGTTTATTCCCTTCTAATTCTTTTGCCTTTGTTACACAACGCTGATTAAATATCCAAACTCCCAAGCCAGCAGGCAAACCAAAACATTTTTGTACCGAAAAAAAAGCAGTATCTATTTGTGTAAAATCTAATTTTGGATACGGTGCAGAAGAAACTATATCTAAAGCTATCAATTTTTCGGGATTTTGTTTTCTAATGCTATAAATATCTTCTAAAGACATACTTACGCCTGTACTTGTTTCGTTATGTGTCAAGCAAATTAGTTCTGTTTCGGCAGGTATTGTAAAATCATTTAGAGTAAAACCTTGATTTTCCGAAACTTGATATTTGATGGCATTTCTTTGTAATAACACCGCAAAATCATAAAATTTGCTCGAAAAACTACCATTTACCAAGTGAAAAGTATGTTTTGCAGACAAATTTTGAATAATTCTTTCCCATGCTTCAGTGGCAGAAGCAGTAAAAACAATATGATAATCGTCTGGAATTTGTAATAAATTACGCAATGCCTGTAAAGTATTTGCTACAATTTGTTGAAAATTTTTGCTACGGTGTGATATTTCGCAGATATTTTCTTGTAAGGCAGTTTTGAGGTGGTCTTCTACTGTAAAATAAAGTTCAGACGGACCTGGGGTAAGAAACGACTTTTTCATTGTGTAAGAATCAACTATATTTTGTGTTTGACAACAATTATACAAAGCTAAGAAAACAAAGAAACTCAAATAAAAATAGTATATTTGCAAATATATTATTTTTGTGCTAAACATTTGTTTATCATTTATCTACGGCTCAATCGCCAAAAGTATTAAAAAATAATTGGAAATTAAAACTTTTATCCTTTCGATAGTAAGATAATTATTTAAAAAATATAAGAAATTATAAAACTAATGCTATTCTATTTCGTAAATTGTAATAATTTTTTTCTAATAAAAAATTATCAAAAATTTACGAAACAAAAAAACACCTAACAAGCATTAAAAAAGAATACCATGAAATTTGCAGATATAAAAAATGATATTGCTTTTCGGAAAATTTTTGGGAATGAAAACCGCAAAGACAGTTTAATTTCTTTTCTGAATGCAGTGTTGAAATTTGAAAATGAACAACGTATTCAATCTGTTCGTATCCTTGACCCTTATCAGTTGCCAAAATTGAAAAGTGGCAAAGCTACGATTGTCGATGTAAAAGCAACAGACCAAGCAGGTAGGAATTTTATTGTAGAGATGCAAGTAGCCGAAAAAGACGGTTTTGATAAACGAGTTTTGTACTATTTTTCCAAAGCCTATAGTAGCCAAATCAAACGAGGCGACCAATATCGCAAACTACAACCCATTTATTTTATTGGTATTTTAAATTATGAATTTACCAAAAATAAGGATTTTATTAGTCGAAGTCAAATTACAGACGTAGAAACAGGTGAGCAAACTTTCAAAGATGTAGAATTTACGCTAATAGAATTACCTAAATTTAGAAAAAAACGGAATAAACCACAAAGTTTAGTAGATAAATGGGTGCATTTTATCAAAAATGCAGAAAATTTGACCGTTATCCCCGATGATATAGATGATATAGGTTTAAAATCGGCGTATGAAGAAGCAAACCAACATCTATGGACAGATTTGGAATTGGAAGCCTACGACAAACTTTTTATGAAGGAAGAAGACGATAGAGCTGCTTTAGACAAAGCAAAAGAAAAAGGGAAAATGGAGGGGTTGTTGGAAGGAAAAATGGAAGGGTTGTTGGAAGGAAAAATGGAAGGGTTGTTGGAAGGGAAAATGGAAGGGGAATTATACAAATCTATGGAAATTGCACAAAAAGCTATTGCAAAAGGTTTTGATAATGCGATGATTGCAGATTTGACAGGTTTGTCTATGGAATCTATCGAAAATTTACGAAACAAAAAAAAATAATACCAATATAAAATTTATTTACATTTTAAACCAAATAATATGAACTTAGTAAATCTTTTGATTATGGTGGGCATTATTGTCCTCTTTGTTATTTTTCTTTATACTTTACTCAATTCTTTTTTGAAAAAAGCTGCACCAGGAACAGCTTTAGTAAAAACAGGTTTGGGTTTACAAATTCCACAAATCTCGACAAGTTCTGCGATTGCCATTCCATTAATTCACCGAATAGAAACCATTGAATTAACGGTAAAAACAATAAAAATAGTTCGTAGAGGAATGGATAGCTTGTCTTGTGCAGATGGTATTCGTGCCGAAATTGAAGTAGATTTTTATATCAAAATTAATCCTGTAGAAGACGATATCCGCAGAGTAGCCACTACAGTTGGTTGTGAAAGAGCATCTAATATTCAAACAATGAAAGAATTATTTGAGGCAAAATTTGCAGACGCACTTAAAACGGCTGGTTCTAAAATGACTTTTGACCAACTTTACCAAAATCGCCATCAGTTTAGAGATGAGATTTTAGTTGCTTTAGGGCATTCGCAAGGCGGAGATGTTGTCTTAAATGGTTATAGGTTAGATGACGTAGCAATTCATTATTTAGAGCAATTACCATTGACTAAACATGATGAAAATAATGTTTTTGACTCCAAAGGTATTAAAGAAATTGCTTTGCGTACTTCTAATGAAGCAGAATCGGCTAACAAAAGATTGCGAGAAAAAGAAGTTACCATTGCCGAACAAAATAGAGAAGCAAGAATCAAACAATTACAAATTGAACAAGATTTGAAAGAAAAAGAGTCTATTCAGCAAAGAGAGGTACAAGAAAGAGTAGCAAAAGAAAATGCTTTAGTAGAAAAAACACGCCAAGAACAAACAGGAATTGAACAACGGGCTTTTATCGAAAAAGAAAGGTCTGTAAAAATAGCTGAAGAGATTAAATCTCAAGAGATTAAAGTAGTAGAAATTCAAAAGGAAAAAGCTATTTTAGTGGCACAAGAAGAAAAAAATCAAGCTGTTGAAACTGCCAAAATTCAAAAAGAAAATATGGTTGCTTTGCAACTAAAAGAAAAATTGCGAATTTTAGAAGAAAATGCTAAGCAAGAAGGCGAAAAAAATAAAGCCGAAGAACAAGCCTTAACTTTGAAAGCAATGGAAATTGCAAATCGGGATAAACAAATTGAAACCATTAAAGCAGAAAAAAATGCACAAGTGGAATTACTGGAGTTCAATGTGGAAACAGATAAAGAGGCATATAAACTTAAAACATTAGCACAAGCAAAAAAAGAAGCAGCAGAATTAGAATATCAAGCAGCTTTGCAACAAGCAAAAACAATTATGGAAATAGGTAATGCCGATGCCTCCGCTTTAGCTGCAAAATTAAACGTGGAAAATTCGATTGGTAAAAATGCACTTTTTGCCCAAACTTTACGCCAAGTTATTCCATTGTTACCAGAAATTATAGAAAAATTAATGTTGCCTGCCGAAAAAATTGATAGCATTAAGTTTTTGCATATCAACGGTTTACAAGGACAAAATGGCGTGGTTGCTGGGAATAGCGAAGCACCAATGTCGCCTACAGGTGGTATTATCAATACAATGTTTAATGTAAGTATGCTTTTGCCAATTATTAAGGAGATTGTAAAAACGGTGAAATCTGATGGAGATGTAGCTGATTTTTTAGGACAATTAAAACAAATACCTGGTGGAGAAAAATTTTTGCAATACATAGAAGCAAATGATTTCGACCAAAAATAATTAGCAAAATAACTAACATAAATACTTTCCAAATCCTAAAAATTTGGAAAGTATTTTTTGTTTTTGCGATTTATAGAAATACTTTTTGCACATCACAGGTAGATTCTACCCCTATTTTATCAAAATTATCTTTTAGCCATTTATCCCCATATTCTTTGCCCAATTTGTGCAACCAAAGTAAATAATCCCAATTTGCATTCAATTTGCTGGAAGTATTAAATTGTGCTAAATCTTTTTCGGGATTAATGTTATGTAAACGCAACTCCTTAAATTTATTTTCAATATTTAGATTATGTTCTAATAATTTTTGTACAAAATTTACCCGCCGCATTTCTAACATCAAACTTGAATTAAAACTTAATTCGTTGATTCTATCTTGAATTTCGAGGGCAGTTTTTGGCGTTTTTTCAATTTCAATAGGATTTATTTGCACAATTAAAATATCCGAACAGTCTGTGCCATCAATCAATGGAAAAATAGGCGGATTTCCCATGTAGCCTCCGTCCCAATAATCTTCGCCATCAATAGTTACTGCATGAAATAAATAAGGCAGGCAGGCAGAAGCCAAAACCGCATCTACAGAAATTTCATTGGTTTTGAATACTTTGGCACGTCCACGTCTTACATTGGTAGCACAAACAAAAAGTTTGGTTTGGTCGCAATTTCGCAAAACATCAAAATTAATAAAATCTAATAATATTTTTTTTAATGGATTGATATTCAAAGGATTAAATTGATAAGGCGACACAAATTGGATAAATTGGTGCAAAAGATTAAAGGTAAAGGAATAGTCCATATTACCAGGACTCATCATTTTGTCAAAAAAATTTGGTTGAATTGGTGCAAAAGCATTTACTTCTGCTACTCTTTTCCAAAATTTATGCAATAATTCTTTGGCTTTGGGTTTGCCTCCCGACATCAGTCCGTATGCCAATACTACCGCATTCATTGCACCTGCACTTGTGCCACAAATTCCATCTATGTGTAAATCTTCATGTTCCAAAAGACTTTCTAATACGCCCCAAGTAAAGGCTCCATGAGAGCCACCACCTTGTAAAGCAACGTCAATATGTTTCATTGGTTTTATATTTTTGGTAATGTAACAAAAAATATGAAGTTTACAAAAAACTATGCTTAATCTATAGGTTTTCCGCATCAAAATTATTTTAACCACATAGTAACATAGATACATAGAAAAATATAAGTTAAGGAAGGTACTATAAGTAGAAAAACTGTGTAAATCTGCGTGTTCTGTGTTCAAT
>JBIKRY010000205.1:0-8699 GCA_044348925.1 Bernardetiaceae bacterium | reverse complement strand
GAAATGTAAGGATAAAAACTAACTTGGTTATAAATTCACAAATTTTGAGAAATAATTACTATTTTTCTTTCAATTTACCAGACTCATTCGCCTAAAGGCGAATATACGGTATCCGTAGTTCACGTTATTTATTAGAGTTTATTAATAATTTGTATAATAGACTTTAGTCTGTTTTTAAGTAGTTGAAAATCAATAACTTGCACAGACTAAAGTCTATGCTACAGCAATTATTCATAAACTCTATTGTAAAAATTACAATTATTGTTGAAAAAACTATCATACATTTTTTACCACTACCAAATTTTGGTTTCAGATGCTCACGATAAACTTTGTGCGTGGGCAAGGAAAGTGCTATCAATTCCACCCTTCGCAAACATTTTTTAATGCGAAGGTATATAAACTAAATTTTTTAGGAATAAGATAATCGGTATTTTTCGTTAGTTAACGTGAACTACGGATACCGTATATTCGCCTTTAGGCGAATGAGTCTGGTAAATTGAAAGAAAAATAGTAATTATTTCTCAAAATTTGTGAATTTATAACCAAGTTCGTTTTTATCCTTACATTTCATTCGCTTAGGCAGCCCCGCCTAAAGGCGAATATACGGTTGCTACGCAACTTATTTATTATATATTTTATTTGTAACTCATTGATTATCAATAAAGTAATCCGTAGTTCACGTTAGTTAGTATTTTGTGTATATGCAAATTTACTATCATTACTGTAAGTTTTAAGAAACCTACAGTACAACTTGCAACATATTTTTTTGGGTATTCGTGCCAAAACTTACAAAAAAAGCTAATACTTTTTGTATTAGCTTTTTATACGTTGTAAAGAAATTAGCGTAATCTATTACTTGACCTTACTAATTTTTCGTCTTTCCAAATAAAACGGTTTGCTATCATATTGCAAATCAATGCTATAGCAGGCATATAAATTCCAAAACCCATACTTCCTTTTCCGCCATTTATCATTGCCTCGCCTTTACTTGCTATCAAATAGGCACAGCAAAGCATTGCCGAAACAATTACAAGGCTATTTGCCATATTCAATTTTATTTGTAACATACGTTTTTTGAAACTAAACAAAGATGTGTATGCCAACATCATCGAAATTACGCACAGAATACCAATATAAAACGTAGGCATACTGTTAAATTGGGTTTGTTTTTGGTAAGTCAAATTCATTGCACTTAACTTTGCAACTTCGCCTTCGATACCTGTTTTAGACCAAATTGGAGCAAAAAGCATGGCAATCATGCAAACACCAATCAAAAATAGGAAAATAGATTGAACTCTTTGTATCATAATTTTAGTTTTTTATAGAAATTAATATTTAAAATTAATTTAGGGACATTGCGTACCAATCATATATTCGTCTTTAGGCGAATAAAATTGGTAAATGCAAACAAAAATCGTAGTTATTCTACAGGAAAACTACCTACGAATTTTACTATTTTACCTTCGCATACCAAACAAGGCTTGGCGAAGGCGGGGAAATCTTCGTACAAAAGCCCAATTAAGTACAAACCCCCATTGCTTATTCAAAAGTTCAATAAACCACTTCCGCCCCGCTTTGGGCAATCAAGGTTGTGAACTGTTTTTATTTTATTGCGTTTTTGTAGTAGTCGATGATACTTTGAAAAATACCAAGAAGTTCCTCTATTTCTACCAAATAGTATTTCTTGTCATCAATATATAACTTATCAGAGTATTCTATAAACTGCCAGTCGTCCCCTGTGGTGGTACAACCGTACAATTTTTCTGTTTTCACTCCTTTTCGTTCATTATACTTTTTAGCACCTACTAACTGTGCGCAACATTGTTTGATTCCTTCTTCCAGGTCATTTCGTTTTGCCTCAACGATTTGAAAAATAGGGATACTCACTTCATAAGATTGTGTATCTTTGCTAAGAATAAAACCACATTCTCCCTGCAAGCCCGTTTCTTTTTCTCCAACAAGAGTATCTCCCGAATAAATTGTAAAAAATTTATTGTTTAAAAGTCTCAACTCTTTGAGTATAGGCACAACTATCCATTCACTTCTTGCCTTTTCACTTTTGATGGGCATTTCTGTGCTTTCGTCTAATTCAAAACGCAATTTTTCACTTGCTTTTATTGGCTGTGAAAGAAAATGAAGACGTTTTCTTTGGTGCTTGACCCCAAATTTTTCTTCTAAATCCGATAATGTAAAATCTGAGTATGCCATATTTTTAGAGTTTGTTGTTTTTTAGGTTGTTTACATTGTTGTTTCTTTAAAATAACCTATTTACAACCCATAACAACTTAGATTAATTTGTTGTAATATGTTACGAGTAAGTATTTGCTTTATTTTGTTTTTGACAAATAATACAAGGTAGTACGGTTTGTTTTGACCAGATATTTTTGTGCTACTCGTTGAATATCTTGGCGGGTAACTTTCATATATTGGTCAATTTCGGAATTTACCAAATTAGCACTTCCATAATATACGTGATAATTTGCCAAATTTTCGGCTATGGTTGCCACGCCGTCATTTTGCATTACAAAATCTCTTTCTATTTGGTTTAGCAATTTTGCAAATTCTTCTTCTGTTACCAATTCAGTTTTTATTTTTTCGTATTCCGCCTCCAATGCAGCTTCCAATTCTTCGGGTGTAGTTTTTTGGCTTGCAATGGCGTAGGTAATAGAAACACTTGGGTCATCTTCCAAAGAAAGTGGAAAACAATTTACTTGCAATGCTTTTTGTTGTTTGTCTTTTACATTTTTGTATAATCGTGAGCTTTTGCCATCAGATAACAATTTGAACAACATAGCCACCGCATAAAAATCGGCTTTGTTAATCCCTGGTGTTTTAAAAGCATGAATTACCGCAGGCAGTTGAATATTATCGTAGGCAGTGCCTCGTACTTCTTGCGTTTGTGCAGGCTCTCGCAAGGGGGTGCGTGGCACAGGATTTCCTTTTGGAATATCGGCAAAATAGGCACTAATCATTTTTTTAGTTTCCTCGATATTAATATCTCCAGCTATCGACAAAGTAGCATTATTTGGCACATAAAAAGTTTTATAAAAACTTTTGTAATCTTCATCTTTTGCAGCATCTAAATGTTCCATCGAGCCTATTACCGAAGATTTGTAAGGGTGAGTTTGGTATGCCAATTTCATTGTTTCCTCAATAATTCTGCCGTATGGTTGGTTATCTACTCGCAAACGTCTTTCTTCTTTTACTACTTGTCTTTGTGTTTCTATGCCTTTTGTTTCTACTTTTGCGTGCAACATTCTTTCCGATTCGAGCCATAAAGTCATAGCAAGTTGGTTAGAAGGCACTATTTCATAATAAAAAGTACGGTCATACCACGTATTTGCGTTATTTGTGCCACCTGCGTTGTCCAAATATTTATCAAATTCGCCTCTGCCTATATTTTCCGAACCTTCAAAAAGCAAATGTTCAAAAAAATGTGCAAAACCTGTACGGTCTGCTTTTTCGTCTTTAGAGCCTACATGATATAATACAGTAGTTGCTATAATAGGCACACTTGTATCTTGGTGCAAAATAACGTGCAAACCATTTGGCAAGTCATATTCCACAAATTTAATATTGTTGTGCTGTGGTTTTTGTGCAAAACTTTGCCCACAAAAACTCAACGTAAGGGCAGAAATTGCTATAATTTTTTTGAATAGCATATAATTATTTGTTGTAAATGGTGGTAACTTGTAAACTCCCTATGGATACTAATTTGATGCTTTGGGTGCAAGACGATAAGGTAAAGCTACTCACTACGCCTGCAATATTGGAATAGGTCAAAGTTAATTCACCTGTTGAAGAAGCCACAATATCGTACTGTTGCGTGATAAGCACTTTATCATTTTCCAATATCTCTACAGTTCCATCATCTTTAAAATTAAGCCCTTGTGTTTTGTTGTCGGTTTTTGGTGTTGTAATGACAGTGCCTGCTCTACCTACAGTTTCGGTCTGAATCCACGTCCATTTTCCTACTATTTGGCTACGTGCTGTTTTTGCATTGGTAGTTGGTTTGCTACAGGTCAAATCTGCAGGCGTATTACTGCTCGAAGAATCACTACAACAAGACAGTAAAAATGAACTTGCCAAGATAGCAAGCACAAATATTTTGTTTAGTTTTGTTATCATAAAAATATTTTTTGCAAAGTTATATAAAAATATGAATTTAAAAATAAGATTTTTTGTCTTATCATTTAGCAGATATGCTTATCTAAGCTAAATACTCAGACAGGCTATAGATTTTCCCCATCAAAATTAACATTATTTTTGGATTTATTTTAGCTTTATAGATGTTGGCTGTTATTTTTCTACAGTGAAAGATTTTCGTGTACGTGGTTGTTGTTCCCTCCTACTCAGTGATATTTTGGGTTTAGTTTTGGTAGGTGTTTTAGCAGACTGTGATGATTTTTCAGAAATCTATGATTATGAGACTCAAAATATTGCCTTTTTACGTTATTTATTATGTAGAGTTTGTTGTTATTCGTTGTATTTTGGGCAAAAAAAAATACACATTGCTGTGTATTTTAGAAAGTTAGTTTAGTTTTTATGTAGTTTTAGTAATTTTATAATTTTGGGGAATTTATTTAGATTTTAGCATTTTGGCTTCTATTGAGTGTTGTGTGTGTGGTACTGCACGCAATCTTTCTTTTGAAATCAATTTTCCTGTATCTATACAAATGCCGTAAGTGCCATTTTTGATTCGGATAAGAGCATTTTCCAATTGGGTAATAAATTTTTGGGTACGAGCTGCTAATTGGTTTAGTTGTTCTTTTTCCATAGAGTCTGCACCATCTTCCAAAGATTTCATACTGCCTAAATTATTATCTTCGCCTGTAGCTTTATGAGAGATAGAATTTTTTAGCTGGATTAATTCATTTTTGGACTTTTCTAATTTATCAGAAATTAGGATTTCAAATTCTTTTAATTCGGCTTCTGAATAACGAAGCTTGTCATCGACGGTGGTCTTCATATTGTTTTTATTTCAAGGTTAAGGAATGTCTAAATGAATGTCTTAAATAAGTGTTTGAATGGTAGTGTTAATTTTGGTGCAAAAGTAAGGTTTTTTTTTGATTTACACTAATTTTCTTACAAGTATTTTTATGAATAAATTATGAATATCTTTGGTCATCAAAGTAAATATTTTACATTTTTGTAACATTGCCTACAAAAATTTGTTTGATAGACTTTAGGCTGTTTTTTTATTAATCTATTGATAGTCAAGCAATTACTAAGCACAGACTAAAGTCTATGCTACAAATCAATAATTTAGTATAAAAATACCTCATTCTTTATTATCTTTAATTCAAATTTTATTCCAAATATGTTAAAAAAGCAAAAAACGTAGTTTTTATATATAGATTGGTACGTTTTTTTTCAAAAAAAGTTGTAAAACAGTGATTTTTTTTTGAAATAATTTTATTTTAAGCAAAATAGCTACAAAAATAATTTAAAAATGTTTTTTATATTTTTAAAAATATTTTTGTAGCTATGCAATTTGGGTGCTAATAGAGTGTATTTTTTGACAAAAAATGCAATTTTATTACATCAAATGATAGGCATATAAAAACCTATCATTTGCTTTTTTGCTCTTATCCAATCAACATATATTTTGTGAGATACAAAATATTTTGAGCTTATCCGCCAAAACTACTCAAATCCATTCCTGGTATATTTGGCATCATGCCTTCGGTTGCTTTTTGCAAGTATGCTTTGTTTTTGTCTTCTACTGCGTCCATAGCTTTGTTTACGGCTGCCACTATCAAATCTTGTAACATTTCTGCTTCCTCTGATTTTAGTAAGTCTTTGTCTATTTCTAACTTGGTAAGTAGTTTTTTGCCATTGGCAGTAGCTTTTACCATACCTGCACCAGATTCGCCCTCGGCAGTAATGCTTGCCAAGTTGTTTTGTGCTTCTTGTAATTTGGCTTGCATTTCTTTTACCTTGCCAAACATTTTGCTCATATCAAACATAAAAAAATATTTAAGTGTGTTACAAAGATACATAATTCTATACGCATAGACAAAATTACTTTTTTCTATGCAAAAAATCATCGAAGAACCTAAAAGTAGCTACGCTATGTTCTTACATCATACGTATAATTTACAAATTTAGTTATATAAATATTTGGAAATTTAGTATTGCTTGGATATTTTTGGAAACTTAATAGATAAAATTTCTAAAATAATTTTATAATATGTATAGTAAACTACCTATATGATAGAAACTACAGGAAGTAAACATAAAAATTATGAAATTCTAAATTTAATAGGCTACGGTTTATCCAAATTTAATAATGCTTTTGTTCATGAATTTGGATTTGCTACCAAAACTACATTTTACAAATATTGTGTAGATAATGCAATAGCGGATACGGTTGGGACTGTAAAAAATAGAATGGATTTGTTTGACCCTTTTTTTCCAAATAATGGCAGAAAAGGTTGGTGGCAAAAAGGTGAGGCATATATACACCGAAAAATTTTAATTGATAGCCTTTTTGGAAACGAAAATGTAAAAACTTATGCAGATATTGTAAAATTATATTTACAAGAACATTACAAAATAAAAGATTTATTGGTGGAAGTGAAACCAATTATCCAATCAAGATTTAGAAAATTACAAGAAACAGGTTTAGAAGCTGAACTATATTTTTTAAACAATTTTACAAAAATTGAATTATTTGCAAATGGCGTTGTAGAAGATGCAAGATTATATGGAGATGGCTATGATTTTCAAGTTGCTGTAAAAGACAAATTTTTTTTGACAGAAGTAAAAGGTATCCGTGAAAAAACAGGCAGATTTAGATTAACCGAAAAAGAATTTAAAATGGCTACAGAGTATAAACAAGATTATGTATTAGCATTGGTAATGAATTTGAATGATTTGCCCGATTTTAGAATTATTGAAAATCCAATCAAGCAATTAAAATTTGAAGAAAAAATTATCCAATCCAAAGAAACAAGGGAATATCACGTAATTTCTACAATATGTTAATAGAAGAAAAACTAATTTATTTAGAAAAATTTTTGAATAAAACAGAGCAAAATTATGCAGATAGTTTTAAATCTACGATTGCTATTTATTTAGGAGATTTTGAACCCCAAAATCCAAATTTACTATTTCTACAAAAATTAAATTCGGTTGCGGAAATTGAAAATTGGGTAAACACTCTGACCTCCCAAATCGTCTTAAAATTTGAGGAAGAAAATGAACAACTTTCTGATTTTATTGCCGATTATATCACCTCTGTAGCACGTAGTACATAGCCGAAACTATGTACTACAGCTACCTACTTACACATATATTACCCTACCAAAGCTCGATGATACAATAAGAATATTTTGCATCTGTATTGTAAATCTGATTTTTTTTTCAGTAATTGGTTTACACTTTATCCCACAAGCAAATTGGTTTTATAAAGCACCACTTATAAAGATATAATCTTTTTTCAAAGATTATATCTTTACACAAAACATCTTAAATTTTTGGTATAAACATATTCAAGTAGCTAAAAGCTACGGTACAATTCTTGTAAAGTATATTTATTTTAATTTAAAATAAACATTATTTGATTTATGTTGGCAATACAGGTAACAAATAAACTATTATCTAAATCTATTTTTTTTAGGCTATGTAAAAAAACTCTACTATTTTTGTATTTTTATTTGCTTGGTTTTGTTGGATTTTCGCAAGGCACAGAAGATGTCGAGGCAGTACCCCCAAAAAAACCAATTCCAGATGTACATGGGATTTGGCAGGGGGTTTTGACACAACCACACGAAACAGAAACCTTGTCGCATAATTATGCTTTTTGGTTTGATATCAAGCAATTTAAAAATGCTTTAACAGGATTTTGTAGAATAGAAATTGCAAAAACGTCTAACTTTGCCATTATTCAATTTCGTGGCAAAATCATGGATTCTACTGTTTTGTTTCAAGAATTTAAAATTGTGAACAAAATGATAGAAAAAAATGCCCATTGGTGTATGGTTACAGGCAAATTAATTTTACGGTCTGAAGACCACAGTTTGCGGGGAACTTGGGAATCGGTATCGGCAGGCTGTAGTGATGGCGAAATTATTGTGTTTAAAACCGAAAACCCTTTCAATTATGACAAAGCCCAAACTCACCAATATACACATTTGGATAGCCTAAAAACCAAATTACTACGCAGACAAAACGTATTAGACAAAAAAATTGTGTTGCACAACATTCATTTTGATTCGGGTAAAAGTAGCCTAAAACCTATTTCTTATACTACTTTAGATGAATTATTTACGGTTTTAACGCAATTTCCTAAGCTAAAAATTAAAATAAATGGACATACAGATGCCATTGGTGATGATGCTCACAATCTGAAACTATCTATTGATAGAGCCAAATCTGTGGTGCATTACCTCATTAGCAAAGGTGTAGATAAAAAACGGCTTGCCTCGCAAGGCTTTGGCGAATCTCGTCCTTTGGCAGAAAATACACAGGAAAAAGGCAGAGAAGAAAATCGTAGAGTAGAATTTGAAATTATGGCACAATAAAAATTACACATTAAATTAGTTGCAATATATAAAACAAAATACCATCAGCAATTCCCACTTTGACGTACTTAATTCATTGATTATCAATACTTGCCTGCACGTTTTTTTCTAATTTTAGGTAATTCATTGATTTTCAACAAATTACTAAATGCAAAAAAACGAGTTAAATAC
>JBIKRY010000204.1:0-8714 GCA_044348925.1 Bernardetiaceae bacterium | reverse complement strand
ATCTCACAGATTTTCCAAAACCGCATACATACCGTTTGGCGAGGGCAGAAAATTTTACAGGTTTGACCAATTATACCCGTTTTGCTACTGTTTTTAATGAAAATGATACCACTTTTACAGATAAAAACCTAAACACAGAAGATAAAGTCTATAATTATCGAGTAATATTTTTGTCGCAAGGCAAAATCATAGATAGTTCGGCAGTTGCCTCTTCGGTACGATTGACTGCAACGGCAAGTTCTACCAATGTTAGTTTGGCTTGGCAATATCAAGTGCCTTGGAATAACCAATCACAGGAATACAAACGACATTATATCTATCGTGAAAAACTAACACAAGCTAATAGTTTTGATTTGATAGATAGTGTCGATGTTAGTAGTGGAAATTTGCGTTATGTAGATACAGGACGTTTTCAAAATTTGCCTTTACAAAAAGGGAAAACCTATTGTTATTATGTAGAAACAAGAGGAACATATAATAATAAGCAAATTTTTGCTCCCTTAAGCAATAAATCCCAAAAAATGTGTGGTGCTGTTCGAGATAGTATTGCCCCATGTGCTGCAACAGGAATCCAACTTGCCCCATTAAATTGTGATGCCAACGAAATAAATACAATTTGTGGCGAGGTAAATGTGGCAAATGTATTGAATTGGCAAGCAAATTTGAGCCAAAATTGTGATAGATTTATTAGTGGCTACAGAGTATATTTTTCGCCAAATGCTACAGATTCACTAAAATTATTAACCGAAATTCGCACTACTGCCAACCAAGCAAGTTATACACACGCAGGACTCAAAACTTTTGTAGGACGATATGCCATTACGGTTTTGGATACTGCCAACAACGAAAGTCCCTTGAGTAATATTGTAGAAAGAGAAAATTGTGAGCCTTTCTATAGCTTACCAAATGTAATTACTTTGAATGGAGATGGCAAAAATGATACGTTTCGTCCTATTTGTTATCGGTTTATAGAAAAAGTAGAATTTGAAGTTTATAACCGTTGGGGCGTAAAAATATTTGAAAAAAGTGATGATGTCGAAATTCGTTGGGCAGGTGTTAATCAAGACAATAGCCCTGTGTCGGCAGGTCTTTACTATTATGTTGCCAAAATTACCTATAAAACTCTCAAACAAAATAATCAACAAAAAGTTGTAAATGGTTGGATAAAAGTGTTGAAAGAATAAAATTCTGCAACTTTATAGAGCTGCAATCTTTTCATCAAGATTGCAGCTCTACATAAATTAGCAGACTATTATTCTAATGCTTTTACGCCTGGCAATATTTTTCCTTCCATAAATTCCAATAATGCACCACCACCTGTCGAAACATAAGATACATCAGCAGCAAAACCAAGTTGATTGATAGCAGCAGCCGAATCTCCACCACCAATCAGAGAAAATCCTCCGTTTTGCGTAGCAGTTACTAATGCTTTTGCTACCGAAATAGTACCATTGGCAAAATTAGGCATTTCAAATACGCCCATTGGTCCATTCCATAAAATTGTTTTGGAATTGGCAATCACTTCGGTATATTTTTTTGCTGCATTTTCGCCAATATCCAAACCTAACCAACCTTCAGGAATATCCATATTATCTGCGGTTTTGCGGTTTGCGTCATTTTTGAAAGCATCAGCAATAATAGAATCTTGTGGCAATAATAATTGTACCCCTTTTGCTTTTGCTTTTGCGATTAATTCTTTTGCCAATTCCAATTTATCTGCTTCCAACAAGGAAGAACCTATATTTCCGCCCATTGCTTTAAAGAAAGTATAAGCCATTCCACCACCAATAACTAAATTATCTACTTTATCCAAAAGATTTTCGATAAGCATAATTTTGTCCGAAATTTTAGCACCACCCATAATAGCTGTAAATGGTTTTTGGGGATTTTCCATTACTTTTTTGCCATTTTCGAGTTCCGCCTGCATCAATATTCCGCAGATTTTGTCTGTAAAATATTTGGCTGCAATGGTAGTCGATGCGTGTGCACGGTGTGCTGTTCCAAAAGCATCATTGACATATACATCTGCTAAATTTGCGAGTTTTTGGGCAAAACCTTCGTCTCCTTTTTCTTCTTCCTTATAAAAACGTAAATTTTCTAACAACAAAACTTGTCCTGCTTTTAAGTTTTGTGCGGTAGTTTTGGCACTTTCGCCAATACAATCTTCGGCAAACATGACAGGAAGGCTTAAGGCATCCGACACATTTTTTACGATATGTTTCAAAGAAAACTCTTCTTGAAAACCACCTTTAGGTCTTCCCAAATGCGACATCAGTATCACAGAACCTCCATCTTGTAATATTTTTTGAATCGTTGGAATAGCTGCTTTGATACGAGTTTCGTCTGTTACCTTAAAAGATTTGTCCAATGGCACATTAAAATCTACCCGAACTAAGGCACGTTTGCCAGCAAAATTAAATTGATGTAAAAGTTTCATCGGAAATTTGGGTTTAAAGTTAAATTTCTATGTAAGTATATCTGTAATATTTTCTAAGCAATTTTGCAGAATTTAAACTAAATTGTGTAACTTTTTGGCAATTTAAGTAATAAATTTTATTTTGCTAAATATTTATATTTTTATGCAAAATAGTTGTGTCCGATTTGCTTTTGTTTTGATATTTTGCTGTTTGTGTACCAAAATAGTTGCACAAAATAAGGTAGTAATAGATAGTTTAGATAAATTGCTTAGCAATAAAATCATGCAAGATTCCACAGAAGTAAAAATCTTAGTGGCTCTTGCAGAAGAATATCGCAATACTACCCCTGATAAATCTTTAGAATTGGCAAAGAAAGGTTTGTCAATAGCCGAAAAAAATAATTTTGCTCGTGGCATTGTGTTATGTAATACTATTTTGGGTACTATAGAAACTTTGCGAGGAGATTATGTGCAGGCTTCGTTTCACTTGCATAAAGGCTTGATAATGTGCCAAAAAGTAAAGGATAACCGTTTACTTGCTACAATTTTAAATAATTTGGGAACTGTTTATCAACACGAAAGCAATTATCAAGCCTCGCTGGCTGCCTACGAAAAAGCAATGCAAATTCGCAACAAAATCAATGACCAATCTGGAGTAGCAGCCTGTCATAATAATATGGGTATGATTTATGAAAAACAAGGGCATTATACTAAAGCCTTAGAACAGTTTTTTATGAGCCTAAAAATCAAGGAAGCCATTGAAAAACCCCAAACCATTGCAAATACACTTAGTAATATAGGTCGTGTATATAATCATCTTGAAAATTCGGAATCTGCCTTAGAATACCACCTCCGAGCATTAAAGATTAGAGAAGAAATTAAGGAAAAATTTGGTACGGCAATTAGTTTATATGAAATAGGAAAAGTACATCAAGGTTTGGGAGATGCCATCAAAGCAAAAAATTATTACAACCAATCTTTAGCATTACAAACAGAAATAAAATACCAACCTGGGTTAGTGGATAATTATCGGCAACTTGGCGATATTTATTTTACGCAACGTAAATATGATTCTGCCCGTAGATACTTAGAAAAATCTCAAAAATTGGCAGAACAAATTTCAGATAAAGAAGGACTTGCACACGCATTAACCAAACTTTCTTTGCTATTTGTTAAGACCAATCGTATGCAACGTGCTACTTTTTATGCCCAACATTCTCTACAAATGGCAAATAATATGCACTCGTTAAACTTAATGCGAGATAATTATTTTGTATTGTATGAAATTCACAAAAAATTAAAGCAAAACGATAAAGCATTATATTTTTATGAATTGGGAATATCGATGCAAGACAGCCTATTAAGCGAAGATAAACATCTGGAATTATACAAATTACAGACAGATTATGAAATAGATAGACGCGAAGCAAAAATAAAATTATTAGACAAAGACAAAAAATTACAAGAAGAAGAATTACTATTAAGAACCACAGAACGGAATATGGTGGTAGGTGGTATGGTGCTATTGGCGTGTTTTGCATTTTTTTTATTTTATAGATTTAATGAAAAAAAACGGGCAAATATGCTCTTAGAAAGACAAAAACGAGAGATTTTGGAAAGAACCGAAGAAATTTTACAGCAACAAGAAGAATTATCTGCCCAAAATGATGCCTTAACTACTTTACACCAACAATTGGTTAGCAAAACAAAAGAAATACAAGAGATGAATTTGCAATTGGAAAATAAAATTGTAGAAAGAACTGTAGAATTAGAAGAAACAGTAGAAGTTTTGGTAAAACAAAACGAGGATTTGGAACAATTTGCTTATATTGTATCACATAATTTACGTTCTCCTATTGCACATATCTTAGGATTGACTGATGTATTTAAAAAGCAAACTGACGAGGAGGAAACAGACCAAATTATCCAAATGTTGCAACATTCTGCCAAAAGTTTGGATATTGTTATCAAAGATTTGAATAGCGTATTGGATATAAAAGGACATAAAATCAAACAATTTGAACTCATAGCTATTGGAGAATTGGTAGAAAAAATGGTGCAAAATTTTGCCCAAGAATTAGAAAATATAGAAGCAAAATTGGTTTTGGAAATAGATAACAATCTACCAATTATTTACACTATTCGAGAATATGTAGAAAATGCAATCTATCAATACATTGCAAATGCTATCAAATATTCACGAAAAGATACTAAAGTAGAAATTTTTGTAAACGTATTTGAAACAAAAAATCATGTTGCATTTTCGGTAAAAGATAATGGATTAGGAATTTTTGATTGTAAAAAAATATTCAAATTATATCAACGCCAACATATAGAAATAGAGGGGAAAGGAGTAAATCTGTTTTTGGTAAAAACACAAGTAGATGTGCTGAATGGCTATGTAACCGTTACAAGTGAAGAAAATAAAGGCTCTACTTTTAGTGCATATTTTAGAAAAACTAATTTAACATAAAGAATGTTGAAAAAAATACACTTATTAATTGGCTTGTTATTATATGTCTTGCCAAAATTATATGCCCAAAACGAGGCAAAAGTAGATAGTTTGCAAAAAATTATTGCAACAACTACTATAGACTCTTTGCTCATTCAACAACATTTGTTACTTGCCACCGAATATGTATATGCCTTGCCAAGCAAAGCAACTATCTATGCCAACTACGCCTTAAAACTTGCACAAAACAACAAATACCCAAACAAAGAAGCAGAATCTTATCGAATTTTAGGAGTAATACAATGGACTAAAGCAGATTTGCCACAGGCTATGAACTACTTTTTTTTAGCCTTACAAAAATATGAAGAAACCAAAAATCAACAAGGAATTGCCAATGTATTAGGAAATATTGGGCTAATTTATTCAGACCAAAAAGAATACAAAGAAGCTATGGAATATTATGACAAAGCTATGGCAATGCAAAAAAAATTACAGAATAAAGATAGAATGGCAGTAAATTATAATAACATAGGAGATGTGAATTTTCGCAAGAAAAATTATCAAGATGCTATTAATAACTATGAATTAGCTATGTTGTTTTTTAGAGAAACTAAAAATATAGCAGGCGTATTATTAAATGAAATAAATTTGGCAGAAGTCTATTTTGTTACCCAACAATACAAAAAATCTTTAGAAATTAGCCTACGAACCAAACAAGAAAGTCAAAAACTTGGAGATTTTAGATTGGTCTTGCGAAGTATGAAAGTAATAGCAGAAGCATATTTAGGCTTAGAGGAATTGGAAAAAGCCGAACAAGAGGGCAAAGCTTGTGTAGAATTATTACAAAAAACCAAATTATTTGGCTTTGGCAAAAATCTATACTTATTAATGTCGGATATATATGAGCATAAAAAAGACTATCAAAAGGCTTTATACTACAAAAATAAGCAAGATAGCATAGAAAATATTAACCAAACCGAACAGATTACCAGCTACAGAATAGCATACGAAAACGAGAAAAGAGCAAAAGAAAAAGAAGCATGGGAAAAAGAACGAAAATCTCAACTGTATTTTATTTCGGTTTTGGTATGTTTTGGTTTATTAATATTAATAATATTAGTATTAACTATCTACCATTTGCAAAAAAATAAAAAAATTAACCAAGTTTTAGAGAAAAAAAACCGAGAAATTCAGGAACAAAATGCCGAAATTTCCCAACAACAAGAGGAAATACAAGCACAAGCCGAACAACTCAAAGCAACAAATCACGTAAAGGATAAACTATTTTCGTTGGTTGCCCATGACCTTCGCAATCCCATTAATAGCCTTAAAGGTGTGTTTTTTTTGCTGGAAAATGATGCTTTATCTCTCGAAGAAGTACAAAATTTAATGATAAATATCAAAAAAGAAGTGTTAAGTATAGAAGAAATGATGGCTAATTTACTTTTGTGGGCAAAAAGCCAATTATCCAATATGCAAACCAATGCTATAGAATTTGATTTGGACGTGATTATCAAAGAAAATTTTTCTTTGTTGAGCCAACAAGCAGAAGCAAAGCAAATTACATTGGTAGAAAATATAGAACCCGATGCCATCAAAATTGTCGCAGATATTAATCAAATGCGGGTAATTATCCGAAATTTATTGACTAATGCCATAAAATTTACCAATATTGGTGGAAAAGTTAGCCTATGTGCAAAAAAAACACCAGCATATTGGCAGATAGAAGTTACTGATACAGGAATAGGAATGACCACAGAGGAAATAGCAAAATTATTTGTTACACAAACACATTTTACAAAGCAAGGTACTGCCAACGAAAAAGGCTCAGGACTTGGCTTGTTGTTGTGCAAAGAATTTGTAGAAAATAATGGTGGTAAAATTTGGGTAGATAGTACCATAAATCAAGGAACAAGTTTTATCTTTACCATACCAACCAATAGCAAAGCTATAAATTTACATATAAAAGTAGTTTAATTGCATAGTAAAATTAGTTTTTCATTTTAGCCATTAATAATATTTATGCCATTTTTTTCCGTTATCATTCCTACCTATAACCGTGCAAATATGTTAGCTGCTACTTTGCAAACAGTTGTAAATCAAGATTTTACAGATTTTGAAATCCTTGTCATCGATGATGGAAGTACCGACAACACTCCAGAAATGATGCAAACTTTGTTTGCAAATAATACAAAGGTGAGATATTTGCCAAAAAAAAATGAAGAAAGGTCTATAGCACGAAATTATGGACTCCAGCACGCAAAAGGAAAATTTGCCGTTTTTTTTGATTCTGATGATTTTATGCACCCCGATAATTTGCGTACTTTATACGAGGGCATTGAAAAAAATCCGACAACAAATTTTTTTGCCTGCAAACACTTATTTGATAGCAACGGCAAAATTTCCTACAATGATTCCAAAAATATTCCCGAAGGGTTTTATGATTATAAATTTCTTTTAGAGTATGGCAATGTATTAGGAACACTTATTTGTGTGCGAATAGACAATCCTGCTTTGCATTTGTTTCCTGCACAATTTAATATTTTGGAAGATTGGATATTTAATATGTTAAATTTTCGGTATGATAAAATTTATTTGATAGACAAATTTACCATGACCGTCAATAACCACGAAAACCGAACTATGCAAAATAATCAAAAAGCAATAGCTGCAAGAATTGCAGTAACAGATTATTTATTGCCAAAACTCGAACTGCCCGACCACGAATTGCACATTTTTAGAGGCAAAGGTTATGAATTTTGTGCCATTCATAGTTACATAGACAATAACCGCAAAGAAGCATTAAAATATTGGAAATTAACTACAAAAGAATTAGGTTTTTCTATAAAACAATTTATTTTATTAATAAAAATACTTATTGGGAAAAAATTTATTAATCTTTTGCAATAAAATTCAAAAAAATTGCAGAAAAATTTGCTTTTCCAAAAATATACCTACATCTTTGCACCACAATAACTATCGGAAATACCTAAGTGGCGGAATCGGTAGACGCGCAGGTCTCAAACACCTGTAATGGCAACATTGTACCGGTTCGACCCCGGTCTTAGGTACAAAAGACTTTCAGTAATGAAAGTCTTTTTTTTGCTTAAGATTTACTTGTTTAGCCATTTGCTATGTCCTACCTGCTACACTATTTTGTTTTTAATCCAAGTTCTTACCATAAAGGTAGCTTGATTACAAATATTTCTTGTATGATTTTAGGTTTGCTTTGTGCAGGTGCAATAGGTTTTGCGGTTTGGAAAAAAGAGTAAAATAAGTTGTAGATTTAAAGTTGTAAATTCTAAATTTTTTTACGCTATTGTTTGTGGAAAGACACAAATAATGGCGTAAAATTTTTATCAATAAGTTATAAATAAATAACTCATTTAGTTTGGAATTTTGTTTTTTGATTTTTATATTTGAAAAATATAGGCAAGGTGCGTATATTAGATAGTTGTGTATAATTTAAAAAGAAAAAATACTAAAAAATGTCATCAATAAGTGTTACAAAAATAAAGACTGTATTGACCAGTTCAAGACCAAATCCAGTAACGATAAATAACTTTTTGGACTTACACGCAACGACAGAAGCATATTTCCGAAGGTTACTTTATATTTCACTTAGACTTCAAGGAGAAAATGACAAAGATGCAAGAAAAATATCAGCTTTATGTGCATTAAATTCTAACGAAATTCTTGATAAGGCATTAAATTTTATTGGCAATAAAAAATCTCCAAAAACTATTGTCCCGTTTAACATTTCTAACATAAAGTCAAGTAATAACAAGTTTAAAGTTTTGTGTAATTATTATATTAATTTTGTAATAAGACACAGAAATAAATACT
>JBIKRY010000206.1:0-8576 GCA_044348925.1 Bernardetiaceae bacterium | reverse complement strand
TCTTTTGGTGTTTCTTTTTCTTGTGTTTTGGCAATATTTTTATCCTCTTTTTTGCTTGGCGAAGGAGCAGTAGCCAATATTTGTCTTAAATTTGCAGACCTTGCTACGCCCAATGCTACGATTTCGGTACGTACAGGAATTACTGCTTTTTGTTCTTTTACCATACCCAACGAATCGGCAGCAGCCAAAGTCATATCCATAATTCTCTCGTTGGTGGCTGGTTTGTCGTTTACACGCAACATTACCTCTTTGCCTGTTTCCAAATTCGTAACTTTTATCAAACTTCCCATCGGAAAAGTTTTGTGTGCTGCCTCCATAGCAGTCATATCATATATATCCCCGCCTACTGTTTTTCGTTTTTCTTCATTATCAGGATAATAAGATGCCATACCAACTAAGACATCTCCTATTTGGTTTTTGCCTGAATTTTGGGCTTTGCTTTCGGTGGAAAATACGCTGGTTACAAGCAAGAATAAACTGCCTATCACTAAATTTCGGTTCATAAGATAATAAATAAGTGAATAATTTACAAAGTAAAACAATAAAATACAAATAGAATACGATACTACATATTTTTTAACATTTTTACAAAATTATCTATTATTTTTTAGGTTTTCTGCATCAAAATTTTTATTTACCACATAGCCACATAGACCACATAGAATGTTGTTTTTTATTTATTTTTTTAGTAAAAATTAGTGAAAAATCTGCGTTATTCCGTGTGTTCTGCGTTATCCGTGTTCCATCATTTAGTAAACAAATACATTGGATTACATAAAAATTACCTGTTAATTTTTATGCGGAAAACCTAATTATTTTTTGAAAATAGATAATTTTGGATAATGCTATAAAATGTATAACAAGCTAAATAGTTGATTACCAATATTTTATAGCAAAACGATAAAATAAACTACACATTAATTTTTACTAATTGCAAATTTCACAACCATTCGCAAGCTATATTGTATAACAGGCTCAATAACAATGGGTTGCAAAACTCTATCAAATAAAGTATAATCTGTTGGCGAAAAATATGCTGTGGTAATTTTGCGAAGACTTACTTTTTTTATCCTATTGTCATAACTGTCATAATCATCACTTATTGTATTGCTGGCATAAGCATTGTAGGTTTCGTACATCGTTGCGGGTTGTTTTATAGCAAAATCTTCTATCAAAATACGACTCGTAGCTTGTAATTTTACTCCCGAAATTTTTAGGTATTGCTCCTTTTTTCGTGTAATAATTTGCGTTACCTCTTCCAATAATTTTTGACGAATTTCCTCTGTATTTGTCTTCACATAATCCACTTTGATGAGGTCAAAAATTTCAAATTTTGAGGCTGCGACTGTTATTTTATCTATCATTTCCCGATTGGAAAAATGAATCGAAATATTTTTTTTAATCTCAAAACCTACTAATTTTTCTTTTGCAACTGTATTTGTGGCATTTAATTCATAGTCATACACTCTATTTTGCGTTATCAAATCTATATAAAAATCTTTTTCCGAAATTTTAAGCAGTTTTAGTTCTTCCACCAAACCTGCCAATCTTTTATTAATGGCAAGCGTAGCTTCTGCAACCGTTTTGCCCTCTTGCGAAACGCCAAAAATCAACACAAAAGAGTCGGCAAGTTCATTGCTAAGCACAGCAGCCTCTACCACCATAGCAGAATCTCCTTGAGCTACTATTTGTTGGTACACCGTTGCTGGATTTGTAGATTTATTGTATTTGTAACTTGCATTGCCAAGAGTTTGGGCAAAACTATTTTTTGTAAAACACAAAAATAATAGTACAAATACATAGCTTAGTTTGATTATTTTAGGAATCATTTTATTGGTAATTTTATTGGAAAAACTTATTTAAAAAGTCAATAAGTGGTTTTAAATACGGGTTTTCGTCTATCCACCAAATCGTATCATCTGCAAAGTCAAGTTTATCATCTTTTTGCAGATAAAGTTGAATAACATTCCAATACTTATGATAGTCTTTGGGACGTCTGGCGTTACCACCTTTACTCTCAATACATGAATAAAAACTATCTAAACAACTTGTTATCTCTTTTTTAGTTGGTTGTAAACAGTTTTGAAGTAATAATTCAATATTTCCATCGTCTTGGTTATTAGGAAACAGAAAATACTCAAATTTTAACTCTTTAGAAAGTATATCTAATCTCTCTTTTTGCTTTTCAAAACCGTATGGACTATTATTCTTATAATCAGCATCTTCAAAGAGCAAATTAATACATTGATTATCAATGCTTTCTATAAATTTTTGTTCGTTATGACTTTTTTCTTTTCCCATGCCACTCATATTTACAAAGCCACCAATATCTTGCACATCAAGAGTAAAACCGTAACGAGAAAATAACAAAAAATTGATAAAATCTTTGTCTATTTTTACATTTTCTACAAAAATTGTAACCTTATTTTTCATAGCTACCTCCTCTTATATTATTTTCATTTTCGAGCATGGCTTTAAACTGCTCGTAGGGATAAGTATATGCTTTTACTTGTCCATTTGGTAGTTCTCGCAAGGTAAAACTTCTTGCATCTTCCTGAAAATCAAGCATTTCTATTTCTTCCAAAACTTCTTTAAAAGCCTGCAAACATTCTAAATTATGGGTAGTCGCAAAAATTTGTACTTCATTTTGTTTAGCAGCTAAGAGAATTGTACGCCAAAAATTTTTGAATTTTTTAAAGTGAACTCCTGCGTCTATTTCGTCTATCATTAGTCTTTTGCCTCGATGCACCACAATTTTCATTAAAATTCTGAATAATTTTATTGTCCCTTCGCCAAACATGGATAAAGGTATTCTTTCGTCTTTGTCGGTTTGGGCTATACGTAAAAAAGGGGTATTTCCATCAGTAATAGCTAATTTTAAAGTGCTTATTGTTGGAAGCATATTTTTTAAAGCTTCTATCAATCTTTTTTCTATATTTCCAAAAGGCTCAATAAATTTATTGTAGAAATATACTAAATCATTATCATAACCTAAGTGAAAAGGAATGTAAGGAATATTTTGTTTTGCTATTTCCGCAGAATAAGAATTTTTATTTCCTATGTAAATATTAAATGGTTCAAATTTCGCTATATAACTATCTGTTTTGCCATTTATTGTTGTAGATATATCTATTACATATCTTTTATTATTACTAACTTCTAACATAAACTTTTGCTCATTATCTGTAAATTCTCTCAGAAATAAACGTAGTGGGTTTTCTGTATCTGTTTCTACTTTCCTAAACTCGTACAAAACCGTCAATAAATTATCTCTAAACCTATTTGCATCTTCCAAATCAAACAACAACGCCTCCAAAACCGAAGTTTTGCCCACATTATTATCTCCCAAAATCAAATTAAATTGCCCAATATTATTCATTTCGAAACTTTCAAACCGTTTGAAGTTTTCGACTTTGAAATAGTTAAGATGTTTTTCGTTCATATTTAGAAATAGATTATTTGGCAAATAAGCAAAATTATCTGTGAAAAGGAAAAGATTGCTATTTTTGTTTGTAAGAAAATAGTAGCTAATTGCTTATTTTTCCTAAAAACTAAACTTTTCTGCTAATAAATTAGTTGTACCTTTGTGCAAAATTTTGTAGTAGTTAGCATCATATAGTTTGTAGGTTTTTATACATATTGCAAACATTACACTAACATTTATACTACATTTTCTAAAATATCTATTTTAATTATTAAAAATCTATCTATGTTAAATCCTGTTGCTTATAATGCCGACAAATTATACACAAAATTGATAAATGTTTATACAGAATCCAGCCCAAATCCAAATTCTATGAAATTTGTGTTGAATACTATGTTATCGGGTGATGACGATTTTGTACGAGATTATGACAATGCTACTTTGGCAAGTGAGTCGCCGTTGGCAAGTGCTATTTTTAATTTTCCGTTTGTTCGCAGAGTGTTTTTAACCAAAAACTTTGTTACTGTTACCAAAAACGAGGATATTCCTTGGGAAGATATTATTCAAGGTATGAAAGTCTTTTTGAAAGATTATTTTGAAAGTGGAAAACCTGTAATGGACGCAGAGGAATTTGAAAATAATATGAAAAAAGAATGGCAGGCTCAACAATTACGAATTAATGAAAATGATAGCGAAACTATCAAAAAAATTAAGGGCATTTTGGACGAATATATCCGACCTGCGGTAGAAGGTGATGGTGGTGCTATTGCTTTTCACGATTATCAAGAAAACGAAGGTATTTTGACCGTAACTTTGCAAGGTTCTTGTAGTGGTTGTCCATCTTCGACGGTTACTTTGAAAGCAGGAATAGAAAATTTATTCCGCAATATGATGCCCGATAAAGTAAAAACTGTAGTTTCCCAAAATAAATAATATAATTAGCAATGTTGTAATACGTGCCTTGCTATGTATTACAACACTGCAAGCAATTTGCAAAACCTGTGGAGAATCCACCAAACCTAAAGCCCACATTACAAACTTTACAAACAAATAATATCCTCATTTAATACTACATATTTTTATGAAATTAATAGATACGCATGCCCATATTTATTCCGAACAATTTGAAAAAGATAGAGATGCTATGCTTGAAAGGGCATTTTCGGCAGAGGTAAGCCGTATTTATATGCCAAATGTCGACCATACAAGTATTGATGGAATGTTGGAATTGGAAGACAAATATCCTACGCAATGTGTGCCTATGATGGGATTACACCCCTGTTCGGTTGGCAAAGACTTTGAAAAAGAATTATATTTAGTGGAAGATTGGTTGAATAAACGCAAATTTGTAGCTCTTGGCGAAATGGGAATAGACTTATTTTGGGATACTACTTTTGTAGCACAACAAGAAGAAGCATTTAAAATACAGGCTGCTTGGGCAAAAAAATACAAAATACCTTTGATTATTCATGCACGTAGCAAAGAAGAGGGAACAGCAATGGCAAAAATCATAGAGTTATTAGAAAACCTCAAAGATGAAAATTTATTTGGCATTTTACATTGTTTTACAGGAACTTTGCAAGACGCAAAAAAACTAATTGCATTAGATTTTAAATTAGGAATTGGTGGCGTAGTAACCTACAAAAATAGCGGATTAGCACCTATTATTAGCCAAATCAAACTTCAAGATTTGGTAATAGAAACAGACTGCCCATATTTAGCACCAATGCCACATCGAGGCAAACGAAATGAAACTGCTTTTGTGCAATTAGTAGCCGAAAAAATAGCAAACATACAGCAAATAGACGTAGAAATAGTAGCACAACAAACTACAGAAAATGCCAAAAAACTATTTGGGTAAAAGCTATTTTTTTACTGTACATTCGCATATATGCAAATGTACAGTAAAAAATATTATTGTAACTTCTTGTATCTCAACCTTTTAGGTGCTGCATCTCCAAACTGTTTCTTTCTAAATTCTTCATATTCTGTAAAACCTCCTTCAAAGAAACGTACTTTTGAATCTCCTTCAAAAACTAATAAATGGGTTGCAATTCTATCTAAAAACCACCTGTCGTGGGAAATTACCACCGCACAACCTGCAAAATTATCTAAAGCTTCTTCCAAAGACCGCAAAGTATTTACATCTAAATCATTGGTAGGCTCATCTAATAACAACAAATTAGCACCTTGTTTGATAGTCATTGCCAAATGTACCCGATTACGTTCTCCTCCCGATAACTGCCCAACTTTTTTCTGTTGGTCGCCACCTGCAAAGTTAAATTTGCTAATATAAGCACGTGAAACCACTTCTTTTTCACCTACTTTCATCATATCACTACCTCCCGAAATAATTTCAAATACAGTTTTATTAGGGTCTAAGTTGTCGTGTTCTTGGTCAACATACGCCCATTGCACCGTTTCTCCTACCTCAAAACTTCCGTTTAATGGCTTTATTGCTCCTGTAATTAGTTTGAAAAGTGTAGTTTTCCCTGCACCATTCGGACCTATTACGCCTACAATACCTGCTTGAGGTAAGGTAAAATTAAGGTCTTCGTATAGCATTTTATCACCAAAGCCCATACTTACGCCTTTAGCCTCTATGACTTTGTTGCCTAAGCGTTGCCCTGCGGGAATAAACAATTCTAATTTTTCCTCTTTTTGCTTTGTTTCTTCTCCTAATAATTTTTCATAAGAACCCAAACGTGCTTTTTGCTTAGATTGACGTGCTTTAGGCGACATTCGTACCCATTCCAACTCTCTTTCCAATGTTTTTTGGCGTTTCGACTCTGTTTTTTCCTCTTGTGCTAATCTTTTTTGTTTTTGGTCTAACCAAGACGAATAATTGCCTTTCCATGGAATACCCTCTCCCCTATCCAATTCCAAAATCCAACCTGCTACATTGTCCAAGAAATAACGGTCGTGAGTAACAGCAATAACAGTTCCTTTATATTGTTTCAAATGTTGTTCTAACCAATGTACCGACTCTGCATCTAAGTGATTGGTTGGCTCATCTAATAGCAATACATCAGGCTCTTGCAACAACAAACGGCACAAGGCAACTCTACGTTTTTCGCCACCCGATAGATTTGCCACCAAAGCATCTTCTGGAGGCAGACGCAATGCGTCCATAGCACGAGCAAGTTTTTGGTCAAGTTCCCAAGCATTTGCAGCATCGAGTTTGTCCTGTACTTTAGCTTGTCTATCCATCAATTTGTCAAAATCGGCATCAGGACTACCAAAATCCTCATTGATTTTTTCATATTCTGCCAACAAATCTACAATTTCTTGTACGCCTTCTTTTACAATATCCAAAACCGTTTTAGTTTTGTCTAATTCAGGCTCTTGTTCCAACATTCCAACGGTATAGTTTGGCGAAAAAACTACTTCTCCTTGAAAGTTTTTTTCTTTTCCTGCTATAATTTTTAGCAAAGAGGATTTTCCCGAACCATTTAAGCCCAAAACGCCAATTTTGGCACCGTAAAAGAACGAAAGATAAATATTTTTTAATACTTGTTTTTGTGGTGGGTAAATTTTACTAACTCCCGCCATCGAAAAGATGATGTTATTATCACTCATTTTTTTGCTATTTTAAGTTGCAATATTACTAAAAAAAAATAACTAAGCACTAAGACAAATAAAAAGTATCGTATATTTTTATCCTATTGCATAGATTCCTAAGATTCAAGCATAGTTTAGATGGTTTGTTGCAAAAATAGGTAATTTCATAGAATGTTTTTGGTAAGTTTTGTAACAAATTGTATAAAAAAAGTATTTTTTTTTTTTTTTTTTGCCAAAACTTGCTACTTTTGTAGTTACTATTTACAATTTTAAAATTCAACAATATGCTTATCGTAAGTATCAAAGAAAACGAATCTATAGATAAAGCTCTTAAAAGATTCAAAAAGAAATTTGAAAAAACAGGAGTTTTAAGACAATTACGTGCAAGAACGTCATTCGAAAAACCTTCTATCACCAGACGTAATGCAGTGATTAGAGCAGCTTATCGTCAGTCTTTGATAGAAAAAGATAGCCAATAAACTTTTATTGCCTATTTTTCTTGTTTTGCAAATCAAAAAAGCAAAAAATTTGTTTTAAAAAAGAGAGGCGTATGTTCTCTCTTTTTTTATCTATTTATACGAAGTGATGTAGCATAGACTTCAGTCGGTGCATTTGTATTTTCACGTATAAATCATTGATTATCAATATATTAAAAGCACAGACTAAAGTCTATGCTACAAATCTTAATAACGTCTATTCCAAAAAACAATATGAACTCTAATTTTATTAAACGTATAGCTTTGTTGAGTATTTTAGTAATACCAGCTTTTGTATTTATTTTTTTGATGACTTTTGGGGAAAACAAATTTTCTATTCCCATTTTTGGCACTAAGCAATTAGCTATTCTAAATCCAAAATCAGATTTTTGCCCGCCAAATGCCAATGGCGACACTACGCATAGAGTTTTACCATTTCGTTTTATTTCTCAAGATGGCAAAGAAATAACAAACAAAGATTTTGCAGGCAAAATTTATGTGGCAGATTTTTTCTTTACCCGTTGCCCAAGTATATGCCCAAAAATTAGCTCGCAACTTAGTAGGGTGCAAGATGCTTTTGCAGACAATCCCGATGTGCAGATATTATCACACTCTATAGACCCTGTCTATGATTCGATAGCAATATTGAAAGAATATGGCAAAAAATATGGAGCAAATTTTTCTAAATGGACTTTTGTAACTGGAGATAGTACACAAATATCTATGGCTGCCAAATGTAGTTATTTTATTGCAGTACAAAAATCACCAGATAGTAGTTTATTATTTGACCATAGCGACAAATTGATTCTTATCGACAAACAACAACGAATCAGAGGTTTTTATTCGGGAACAAATCGAGAAGATGTAGATAGATTAATTGCTGAAATTCAAATATTAATGCGTGAAGATTTATAAAGTTATTTTTTTATATCTATAATACAATATGAGTGCCATTTTTAAACTTTCCAAGTCTCAAAGACTTGGAAAGTCTTTATTATCATTTGCTAATCAAGGCACGTATAACCAACCCGTATATATTACCGAAATTAGAGATAAAAATGATAAAATTTTATATTCCTACACCCCAATACAAAAAGAGGTAATTAGCGAAGAAA